>JAOZMN010000137.1 GCA_029934265.1 Bacteroidales bacterium | reverse complement strand
TTATGAGTCAAATAATGAAAGTATATCAATTTTCATGCTAACTCTTTCACAGGCAGTAAAATTATCAAATAAAATTTGTTCTATGGTCAAGATTGGAAACTTTACACCCTCTTTAAAATAAATATATTCTCGCAGAGAAAGACCCTGCAAATCATATACAGTATAATCTTCTATAAATTGCAATTTACTTTGATAATCCGTAACCGATGTTCCGATTAAAACTATTCGCAGTTTTTCAAACTTGTTAAGAACTTCTTTTATTTCTTCACCGAAATCACCGTTGTATTTATGAATTTCATCAATAAAAAGATGTTTTCCGCCTTGTGATACAAAATTTTCAATAAATTCCGATAAATTATAACCGGTAAAAAAGACATCATCTAAACTTACATATAAGACACGCTTGTCAATTTTATAATTTGATTTTACATAATGTAAAATAAGTGTTGTTTTTCCTACTCCTCGTGTACCTTTTACAATAACCAATTTTTGGTTCCAATTAATTTTTTTTTCTAAGCAACGTGAGAATTTAATATCTAAATTCCTGATTTTGAGGGCAAACCGCTCAAACAGCTCTTCCATTTAATTGTATTGTTTACTGTACACATTGAAATTTTCCTTTAATTTCTTGGTACAAAAGTAGATAAATAATTTAAAGTACAAAATGTTTTACATAATGTTTTGTATATAATACCTATAAACTTATTAACATTTTTTTGACAAGTTATTATATCGGTCTGTAAATAAATACGAAAACTGCATACGAAAATAATATACTTTCGAGCAAAATATTTTAAAAACAAATCCTGTATTGCATGGAATACAGAAAATAAAGTACTTCGTAATTAAATGAGTAGCAATACATTAACCGTACATAGTGACTATTTCCAATAATATTTCCAATAATATTTTTTTCGGTTTCAATAAAGTATTAACTTGCTTTGAAATTTGAAAAATCGAAAAAATGAAACCGATATATATAAAGCATAAGGATATTGACATTAAAAAATGGAATTCTTGTATTCAAAATTCACATAATAAGATGATATACGGATACTATTGGTATTTGAAAATAACTTCCTGTAATTTTGATGCAATTATATACCCTGATTATTCTGCGGTGATGCCACTTCCTTATAAAAAGAAAGTCGGATTAAAATACATAGTAAAGCCGACATTTGTCCAACAACTTGGTGTATTTTGCAAAACACACTTGTCTAAAAGTGCACTAAACTTGTTTTTAAGACAAGCTATGCGTAATTTTTTGTATATAGATACAAATTTGAATTATTCACTTATTCCGGATATTAATATCGGTAAAAAATTTCTTTTTGTAAGTAAAAAAAATTTTATTCTAAATTTGAATATAACTTATGATGAACTTTATAAAAATTTCAATACAAACACAAAACGGAATATCAAAAAAAGCCGGAAAGAAAATTTTAAAATTTCATACACTTTATATATAAGAGAGTTTCTTGAATTTAAAATGAAAAACTCAAAAATTGAATTTACTGTTCAGATGCAAGAGGTTTTTACGGAATTACTAAAATATATTACTCAAAACGGTCATTATAAATACATTGAAATAAGGAATGAAAAAAATGAAATAATTGCGGCAAGTTTTTTTATTGTAGATAAGAGCAGGGCGTATTATATTTTTTCGGCTTCAAATGACGAAGGAAAAAAAAAGAATGCTTCATTTTTAATAATGGATAATTTTATCAGAGAATTTTCCGATAAAAATATAATTTTAGATTTTGAAGGCTCGAATATACCCGGTTTGGAACGCTATTTTAAAGGCTGGGGAGCTTACGAGCAAAATTATTATAATTTTAAATACAGCAAATTTAATTTTCTAATCAAATAATCTACATATTTAGAATTATTATAAATAACACCATTTTATTGATAAATATCATTAAAATAACTAAATTTTATCTGTTTTCTAAATTGTATTATTATATTTGTCGTCTATATTTATAACTAATTAATTAACATATAAACAGGGGTAAAACCTTATAATCTCAAACATCAAATCATGAATAAAAAAATCATTGAAGTTGATGAAGTCGTTATCAAATTTGCAGGCGACTCCGGAGACGGAATGCAACTTACCGGGACGCAACTTTCGCATACCTCGGCACTTTTAGGCGAAGATGTATCAACATTTCCGGATTATCCGGCAGAAATCAGGGCTCCGCAAGGAACTGTTGGAGGAGTATCCGGCTTTCAACTGCATTTCGGAAAAATAGTAGATACGCCGGGTGATTATTACGATGTACTTGTTGCCATGAACCCGGCTGCTCTCAAAGCAAACAGAGAGCGGGTGAAAGATGGCGGAACTATAATTGTGGATATTGACTCTTTTACGGAGAAAAATATCAAAAAAGCAGAGTGGACAAATGAAGGAATTAAAACTGAAATTTTAGATAACTACAATGTTATCCAAGCTAAAATTTCGACCTTTACAAAGGAAAGTTTGAAAGATATGGGACTTTCTTCCAAAGATATGCTTCGAAGTAAAAATATGTTCGCACTCGGGATTATTTACAACTTGTTTGATTATCCTTTGAAACATACGGAAGAGTTTTTTGAAAAGAAATTTGCCAAAAAGCCTTCGATAGTAGAAGCGAATAAAAAAGTATTGAGAGACGGTTTTAATTTTGCAATAAATATACATGCAATGCCGTCTTATAGAATACAACCCGGAGAAATAGTTCCCGGAAAATATCGAAATATTAACGGAAATCAAGCTGCAGCTTGGGGACTGCTTGCCGCAGCCGAAAAAGCAGGATTGGAATTATTCTTGGGTTCATATCCTATAACTCCGGCAACAGAAATTTTGCAGGAAGTCGCTTTAAGAAAAGACTTAGGAGCTAAATCTTTCCAAGCAGAAGACGAAATTGGAGGAGTTGTTACTTCTATTGGTGCAAGTTTTGCCGGTAAATTGGCGGCAACTTCAACTTCCGGACCGGGATTGGCACTAAAAAGTGAAGCTATCGGTTTAGCGGTTATTACAGAACTTCCACTTGTAGTTGTGAACGTACAAAGAGGCGGACCTTCGACAGGTTTACCGACAAAAACAGAACAATCAGACTTATTGCAAGCACTTTATGGAAGAAACGGAGAAAGTCCGCTTCCGGTAATTGCGGCAAGTACACCGTCGAATTGTTTTAAATATGCTTTTGAAGCGGCAAAAGTCGCATTGGAGCATATGACTCCTGTCATCTTACTTACAGATGGTTTTCTTGCAAATGGAAGTGAACCTTGGAAAATCCCGAGCATGTCCGATTTTCCGGAAATAAAACCAAAATTTGCAGAAGCGAAAGCCGATGGAAAATATTTACCTTACGAACGAGATGAAAATCTTGTCAGAACTTGGGCAATACCCGGAATGGCGGGATTAGAACATAGAATCGGAGGTTTGGAAAAAATGGATTTGACCGGTAATGTTTCTTATGTTCCTGAAAATCATGAAGTAATGAGTCATCTTAGAGATGATAAGGTTAAAAAAATAGCTGATTTTTATCCCGAACAGGAAGTCGAAGGAAGTGAAAATGCAGACATCTTACTTGTAGGGTGGGGGAGTACAGAGGGTCATTTGATTACTGCTGTCAGAGAACTTGAAGAAGAAGGAGTTCCTGTTGCTCATGCTCATTTTAATTATATAAATCCTCTTCCGAAAAATACCGGCGAAATTTTTTCTAAATACAAACATATTCTTGTATGTGAAATAAATCTCGGTCAATTTGTAGGTTATTTGAGAGGAATTTATCACGAATATGATTTCCTTCAATATAATAAAATCCAAGGATTACCATTTACCGTTTTAGAATTAAAAAATAAAGTTAAACAAATTTTAGAAAAATAATCATGGCACAAACACAACAATATACGTTTAAAGATTTCAAAAGCGACCAAGAGGTACGTTGGTGTCCGGGTTGCGGTGACATAGGAGTAATGAATGCTCTCCAAAAAGCGATGGCACAAATGGGACGAAATAAAGAAGATTTTGCCGTAATTTCCGGTATCGGTTGTTCGTCTCGTTTTCCTTATTATATGAATACTTACGGATTTCACGGAATACACGGGCGTGCGGGTGTTCTTGCTTCCGGGGTTAAAACTGCCAATCCGGATTTAAGCGTTTGGCAAATAACCGGAGACGGCGACTCGCTGGCAATAGGTGGAAACCATTTTATTCACGAAATAAGAAGAAACGTTAATTTGAATATCGTTTTGTTGAATAACCAAATTTACGGTCTCACAAAAGGACAATATTCTCCGACTTCTCTTTTCGGACAAGTAACAAAAACATCGCCTTACGGAACAATAGAATCTCCGTTTTCGCCGGGAGAACTGGCAATAGGGGCAAGAGGTAAGTTTTTTGCAAGAACGGTAGATATTAAAATTAAAGAAACTACCGATATTTTTATTGAAGCCGAAAAATTTAAAGGAACTTCGGTAATTGAAATATTGCAAAATTGTGTAATTTATAACGATGGTTGTTATAAACCGATAACATCGAAAGACACAAGAGACGATGCTCAACTTTGGCTTGAACACGGCAAACCAATGCTTTTCGGAAAAGATAAAAATAAAGGTTTGGTACTCGACGGTTACGAACTTAAAGTTGTAACTATAGGTGAAAACGGTGTAACTCTTGATGATATATTGATACACGATGCTTATATGGAAGCAACATTTTTACATTCGGCTCTTATTGATATGCAAACTCCCAATTTCCCTGTAGCACTCGGTGTTATACGGGCAGTAGATGCTCCGACTTACGATGGACTTATGACAAAACAAATTGAAGAAGTCAAAGCCAAATCATCTATAAAATGTATGGACGATTTGCTTAACAGCGGAAGCACTTGGACTGTCTGAAAGTAAGTTTTAATTTTCAATATAAAAAAGCAAATAAAACCGGTTAAATTTACAGATTTTATTTGCTTTTTTATTATCTGTGATTTTATGCAAAATTGCTCGAAGACTTTATTTTGTATATTTTCTTTTTCTGATATAAAAAATTATTATTCCGAATAAAACTATAAAAACAACCGGCAAAACTATATTTATCATCTGAATTGTAAATTTATTTTCTTTAACCTTATCCATATCAAGCAATCGCATTTTTAACTCTCTCGAACGGATTGTCATTAATCCGGCATCTTTACAAAGATAATTTACTGCATTGAGTATAAATTCTTTATTACCCTCAAAAGTTTGTTTTGAAAATTTGTCGAAACCTATCGGTGAGGGTTTTCCTTTCGAGCTTACTTCGTTTTTGATAATATCTCCATCGGCAACCACAATAATTTTAGTTTCCTTACTCTCCTTTTTCAGGCTGTCCTGCGGAAATTTCGGAAAATATTTATTTACAGATTGATTTTTGAAATTTGAAGTAAATTTTCCTTCCAAAAGTACTGCAATATTTTGTACTCCTCCGACTAATTGTTTGTTATCTATATCTTTTTCAACAGATTGCAGTTCGATATGAATCGGAACCGGAGCTTTTTTTGTATATTTTGAACTTTTAAGCAAAATTGTCTTTTTAACATTCGTATTTTCGCCGACCGTATCAATCGTACCGACAAATTCGGTATGAATAAAATCTATATATTTTGAAATTACATGAGTATTATCGGAAACGATTACAGGAAAATAAAGCCAAGGAAAAAGCTCGATTCTCGGCTGTCCGTCCGTTCCTTCAACGGCTACTCCGATAGAAGAACATTGTTTGTCCAATAAAAGTTCCGCATTTACTCTTGCCCCGTATCTGAAAAGTTGGTCTTCGAGATTATTACTTGTTTGCAATGCGTAAGTTTCTGAATTAATATATAAGCTGTCCAATCGCACGTCTGTACTTTCGAGTAGGAATAAGGCTTTTCCGCCATTCATAATATATTGGTCGATAACAAACTTATCTTTTTCGGAAAATTCTTTTCTTGGTTTTGCTATTATTATCGCCTCGAAATTGTCTAAAATTCCTATTTTACCTCCTATTTTACCTCGTTGCACCATATAATATTCCGATAAAATCCTGCTGATGTCCATAACTTGATATTCGTTAAGTTCACCGTGTCCTTCGATAAAAGCAATTTGCGGTTTTTTATTTTTATTAATTTTTTGAATTGCGTTTGTAAGCTCGTATTCCAAAGCCTGTATGGAATTATTGATATTTTGTTCACTTTCCGGTGCAAAATGTCGGTCGTTTTTCAGAATGTTTACGCCGAGTTCTTTTCCTTTAAAAGTAACAATAATTCCGGGAAATACCATTTTTTGAGATGTTTTACCTTCTTCTGTTTCTTCGTGAGTTTCGATAGGTGTAAGTCCTTGTTCGAGAAGTGATTTATACATTTTGAAACGGTCTTCTTTATCGTCGCTTTCGGTAGGATTTATAAATTCATATTCAATACTAAAATCAGAATATACTGCAAATTCATCAATAATTTCTTCTAAAGCGGTTTTTAATTTTATGAATCCGGACGGCAAATCATCACCGGCAAGGTATATTTTTATATAAATATCATCGTTAAGATTTTCTAATATTTTTTTAGTGTAGTCGGAAAGTGTAAAACGTTTTTCGCTTGTCAAATCGAAACGAGTGAATTTTACAGATAGAATCCAGCCTACTGCAATAATTCCGATATATATTAAAATTGTTTTTACTAATTTATTTTTCATTTAAACTTAATATGAAATTAATTTTACAAAGAAATTAGAAATTTTATTTTTAATATTTCCTGCTTTCTGTGCCGTTGCCGAAAGTGCGATAAACGGCTGAATAAATTTTCCTGTTTTTTCGGTTTGTTTTGTATCTTTCCCGGTAGATGCCAATATGTTGTATGCTTCTTCTGTTGTCAAATCCGGTTTTAAAGATTTCATTATTCCTATAAGTCCTGCTACATAAGGAGTTGCCATAGATGTACCGTTCAAAGATTTATAATTATTATTCGGGAAAGTAGAATAAATATTCACACCTGCGGCACTTATCGGCATGGCAATATTTTCGACGGTATTTGAAAAACTTGCTTTTTCCATATTTTCATCGACAGCCGATACGGTTATTACATTTTTGCATTTTGCAGGAATATGTTTTTGAGCATCTTGATTGCTGTTTCCGGCAGCAACCACTACAATGGCACCTTTTTTATTTGCATATTCAAAAGCCTCTGTATAAGCTTGTTCTCTTTTGTCGGTAGCACGTCCGCCAAGCGACATGGAAATTACGTCTGCACCGTTGTCGGCTGCAAGTATTATTCCGTCAATAATTCCTTCTTGAGTTCCGCTTCCGGCATCGCCAAGTACTTTAATGCTTGTAATTTGAGTATAATTATTTGTCAAATTTAAAGATGCAATTCCTAATTCGTTGTTTGAAACACCACAAGCTATTCCGGCACAGTGAGTTCCGTGTCCGTTTATATCAGTATCGTATCTATTGTCGAGCGAAACATAATTTCCGGATATATCTTCATGCTCTGCATCTATCCCTGTATCGAGAATGATAATTTTTGCTTTCCTGACCGGAGAATTTTCTCTAAGGAAATCAAATAATTTATTGAAAGAAAATTTACTGAATGTCCACAATTTGTTTAACTCGGGGTCGTTTATCAGCT
>JAOZMN010000136.1:1875-7624 GCA_029934265.1 Bacteroidales bacterium | reverse complement strand
ATGGAAGCATATATAATAAAAGGTTATCGTTCGGCGATAGCAAAAGCACCAAGAGGAGGATTTCGTTTTACACGTCCCGATGATATTGCAACAGCAGTTATCAGACATCTAATGTCGGACTTTAAACAAATCCCGAAAAACAGAATTGATGATGTAGTGGTAGGAAACGCATTTCCGGAAGCGGAATCGGGTTTGAATATGGGCAGAATGTTGTCTCTTATGAGCCTTGATACCGTAGAAGTACCGGGAAGCACAGTAAATAGATATTGTGCATCGGGTTTGGAAAGTATCGCAATAGCGACCGCAAAAATACGAAGCGGTATGGCAGATATTATCCTTGCCGGAGGAGCTGAAAGTATGTCGATGATTGCTATGGGAGGATGGAGAAGTCTGCCGAATTTAGAGGTGGCAAAATCGCAACCGGACTGGTATCACGGAATGGGACTGACTGCCGAAGCCGTAGCCAAAGAGTTCAAAATCAGCAGAGAACAACAAGACGAATTTAGTGTAAAGTCGCACGAAAAAGCCTTGAAAGCTATTGCTGAAGGAAAATTTAAAAGTCAGATTGTGCCGATTGAAATTTCGGAAGATTATTTTGCAGACGGCAAAAAACAAACTCGAAAATATACAGTCGATACCGATGAAGGTGCAAGAAAATCCAATGTTGAAATTTTGGCAAAATTGAAGCCTGTTTTCGCTCAGGGCGGAAGCGTTACCGCTGCAAATTCTTCTCAAATGTCCGACGGAGCGGCATTTTTGCTTGTAGTTTCCGAAAAAACAGTAAAAGAATTTGATTTAAAACCGATTGCACGACTTGTAGATTATCAAGTTGCCGGAGTTGAGCCTTATAAAATGGGAATAGGTCCTATTGAAGCAATCCCGAAAGTGTTGAAACACAGCGGAATGAAATTAAATCAAATCGAACAAATCGAGCTTAACGAAGCATTTGCATCACAGTCGATTTCCGTAATAAACGAACTTGGAATAAATCCTGAAATCGTAAACGTAAACGGCGGAGCAATAGCACTTGGACATCCTTTGGGTGCAACAGGTTCAAAACTTACCGTCCAACTTATAAACGAAATGCAAATTCGTAAACAAAAATTCGGTATGGTAACAATGTGTATAGGTACAGGACAAGGAGCCGCAGGAATTATTGAACTTTTATAGAAATAAAACTTGCAAGTGTCTTTTTTCAGACTTATTTTTTTGTAAATCCTAAATTCGAGTAATAAATGAAAACTATATTAACAATTTTTCTGATTTCGGTATCATCTTTTTTATTTTCGCAAGATATAAGCGGATTGTATCTTATTAACGGAAAAATGAATGCCAAACTTCGTATAACTCATGTAAAAGACAATATTTACACTGTTGATTCGAGGGACGAAAAGTGGCAAGGTGCAGGTATTTTGCATGAGAATACATTAATGTTGATTTACAAATACGACAATGTTAAAAAAGGAAATTACAGGGGAAGTACGTCAATCGAACGGAAATTTTAAAGTTTCCATTCGGCACTGGCGAGATGTGTGGAACGATCCGAAAGTGGAAATTGCAACAGTAACTTGGATAAAACAATAAATTCGGTATAAAAGACCCTTAGGGTTTAATTTAACAAAATCGAACAGCTCTAAATATTTGACTTACAGTCTTTTACTTAAAACCCTAAGGGTCTAATTTCGAGAAAATATACTTTTTATACTGAACTCAAGAATTAATCAGGGTTTTATTTTAAGGAATTGTCAAGAAATAAATTGCGTACTTTATTTCTTGACAATTCCTAAGTGAAATCCCGACCATTCAATATTTCCTGTTTCTATTGAAAACTACTCCAGCCTTGAGCTTCAATCCGGACGCTTTTCCCGTCTTTGGTAATTAATGCTTTTGTTTCCTTATCTTTAACTGTATGCCCGATAATCGAAATATCCTGTAAAGGTTCTATTTTTCCGAACTCTTCTTGTTTTACGGTAAATAAAAGTTCGTAATCTTCGCCTCCGTTCATGGCAAATATTGCGGGAACGATACTTAACTCGCTTGCAAACAGCTTTGTTTGTTCGTCAATCGGAATTTTATCTTCAAAAATTTTACAGCCGACACCGGATTGTTTGCAAATGTGAAACAACTCAGATGAAAGTCCGTCCGAAATATCAATCATTGAAGTCGGTAAGATATTTATTCCGTCTAAGAGTTTAACAATATCAGTTCTTGCTTCCGGCTTTAATTGTCTGCCTACTATATAGTTATACTCACTTAAGTTTGGTTGCATTTTCGGATTGTGCTTAAAAATTTCATTTTCTCGCTCTAAAAGTTGCAAACCTGCATAAGCTCCGCCAAGATTGCCGGAAACGCATATTAAATCGTTTACTTTTGCGGTATTTCTGTAAACAATTTTATCCGCATCGGCTTCCCCTATTGCGGTTACACTTATCAACAAACCTTTACTCGATGATGTAGTATCTCCGCCGATTAAATCGACCGAGTAGAATTTACAAGCAAGTTTTATTCCCTCATAAAGCTCTTCGAGAGCTACAACCGAAAATCTGTTGGAAACAGCAATCGAAACCGTAATTTGTTTCGGTACGGCATTCATCGCACAAATATCCGACAAGTTTACAGCTACGGACTTGTATCCAAGATGCTTTAAAGGTACGTAAGCCAGATTAAAATGTACGCCCTCTATCAGTAAATCGGTTGTAACAACGGTTTGTTTTTTTTCGTAATTCAACACGGCGGCATCGTCCCCGATTCCTTTTTTTGTTGAAGAATTTTTAATTTCAAAACCGGAAGTTAATTTATCTATCAGACCAAACTCTCCTAATTTCGATATTTCATTAATTTTATCCATAACTTTAAAATTTTGTTCAAACATAAATTATTTTTTCATCAAAAAAAATAAAACTTAACATGAATAATTTATAAAACGAAATTTTAAATTAAATTTGCAAAGTGTAGTAATTTCAGACTTTAAAAACAGCAGGAGGTCTGAATTTTAAAAAACAAATAAACTATGGGAAATAATATTTGTCAAAGTTGCGGTATGCTTTTGAAACATGAAAATAAAGGTACTAATTCGGATAAAAGCAAACATGATGAATATTGTTTATTTTGTTATCAAAACGGAGAATTTACGGATACTTCACTAACGCTCGACCGACAAACGGAAAAACTTATTGATATTGCCGTAGAAAAAATGAAAATTCCAAGAGAAAAAGCAAGAGAGCAAGCAAATAAAATATTGCCGAATTTGAAAAGATGGAAAATAGAATAAGTTTTTTCTTTTCGGTAAAACTCAAAATATCAAGAAATTAGAATACTGAAAAAAACAGTTTAATTCACTACAAACATTATTGAGTTCAGTCTAAGAAGTATATTTTTTCAAAATCAGACCCTTAGGGTTTTAAGTAATAGGCTGTAAATCAAGTGTTTGGACTGGTGAAATTTTGTTAAATCAAACCCTAAGGGTCTTTTTATACCAAACTCATTATTAAGATGAAAAAAAAACATTTTTTATATATATTGATATTTTCAATTTCATTCGGATTAAACTCTTGCTCAACTTACAAAGATGTTACCATTGAAAATATTTCAGATATTAAAATAACCGGCAGTTCGCTTGAATCGGTACAACTCGATATACTTGTACAGATTAACAATCCGAATTTTTACGATGTTAATATAACAGGATATAATCTTGAAATATCTATGGAAAATACGCAACTCGGGACAGTAAATTCCAACAATAAAATAACAATAGAAGGAAATTCAAATAAATATCATCATTTGCCTGTAGAATTGAAACTTAAAGGAATATTCTCCGGAGCTATTGCTTTTTTTTCAGCTTTTACCAAAGAAAAAATAAAAATAAAAATAACCGGAACCGTAGATGCAAAAGCAATGATGTTAGACAGAGTCATTGACATTAATATCGAAAAAGAAGTAAAACTGTCAAAATAAGATGTTTGACTTGTTTTGAAAGTCGCATTTATAACATTTTAATTTTATATACTTATGAGGACTATTTTTAAAAATCATTTAAAACCCGAAATATTGAAAAAAAATGTTTTTTTATTGATATTTTTAAGTTTGTTTTTCGTTCCCGGAAATTTATTTTCTCAAATAAGTTCCAAACGAATCGAAGATACAGGATTTTTGCCTTCCGGTAAAGGGACAAGCGACGGAACGGTATTATTAAAACACGATGTAAGAATTTTTTCGATAATAAATAAACAAATTGATGTCAATAACGATAAATTTCCCGGTTGGAGAGTTCAAATATATTTCGGTTCGGGAAGTACGGCATCGCAAAAAGCATCAGAAATTAGAAATAAATATCAACTGGCTTACGGGAATGACCATGGCACTTATATTGTTTATGAAGACCCTTATTTTAAACTTCGAATCGGAGACTTCAGAACCAGGGCGGAAGCACTGAAATACAGAGAGGATATCAGCAAAAAAATTAAAAATACTTGGATAGTTCAAGATAATATAAATTACCCCGATAATAATGAATGATTTAGATAAAGGTTTGGAACTTCCTGTTATAGAGGAGTTTTACACAATACAAGGCGAAGGTTATCATACGGGTAAGGCAGCTTATTTTATCCGAGTCGGAGGTTGCGACATCGGCTGTCGTTGGTGCGATACCAAGTTTTCGTGGGAAGCGGATTTGCATAAACTTACAAAAGTAGATACGATTGTAAACAGAGTAGCTCAAACTCCGGGAAAATCTATCGTTGTAACCGGCGGAGAGCCTCTTTTGTACAATTTGGATTATCTGTGCGAGGAAATGAAAAAGAAAGAGATTAAAACTTTTATCGAAACTTCCGGTTCGTATCCGTTTTCGGGAAGTTGGGATTGGGTTTGCGTTTCTCCCAAAAAACAATCGCCGCCTTTACCCGAAGCATACGAAATTGCAAACGAATTAAAAGTCATTATTTCAGATGAAACGGATTTTATTCATGCCGAAGAAACAAGTAAAAAAGTAAAAAAAAATTGTCTGCTTTTTTTACAGCCGGAATGGAGTAACAGGGATATGATGACAAATAAAATTGTCGATTACGTAAAACAAAATCCGAAATGGAATATTTCTTTACAAACACATAAATTTATCAAAATACCTTAATCCTTAAAAAAATAGAATTATGAAAATAATTATTTCTTTATTATTTGTCGGCTTGAGTTTGTCGCTGTTCTCACAAAACGAACTAAAAGTAAATTCCAATTTCCCTTCAAAAATAGAGCAAGGAAAAACTTATGACATAAAAATTGTAATAGAAAAACCCGAAATAAGAAGTTATGCCGTTTACAAACAAAAATTTCCGGAAGGCTTAAAAATAACTTCGGTAAACAGCGACGAAGCTGATTTTTCATTTGAAAATAATATTTTAACTTGCCAATGGTATCGTTTATCGAAAAAAGATAAAATAACCATAGATTACACTGTAAAAGTAGAAAGCTTGAAAACAGGCAAATATTTTTTAACCGGAAATATGGTATATGTTTATAACAATAATCAAGGTTATATAGATTTGCCCGTAAAATCATTTGAGGTTGTAGAAATGTCTATTCCTCCATTTGATGAAAATAAAAAAAATGAGATAAAAAATTGAGTATGTACTCAAAAATTATATTTATACGATTATTTATCAAATGTATATTGAGTCCGGTCTAAAAAGTATATTTCTTCGCAATCAGACCCTTAGGATTTTAAGTAATGTGCTGTAAATTAGATATTTAGCTTCGC
>JAOZMN010000136.1:0-1775 GCA_029934265.1 Bacteroidales bacterium | reverse complement strand
AATCAGACCCTTAGGATTTTAAGTAATGTGCTGTAAATTAGATATTTAGCTTCGCTAAGTTTTGTTAAATCAAACCCTAAGGGTCTTTTTATACCGAACTCTGTAGTGAATAAAAATAGATGGAAGTCTGAAGTTGGAAAATGGAAAAAAAAGAATCTATAAATAAGATATACAAGAATCAGAAAATAAAACTTTCCGATTTAGAGAATTTTTCAGCTCAATTAGAAACTTTTATTAAAGATATTAGCAACAAACAAAATGAAGAGCATTTTAAATATCCGCTTCGTGATTTTTTGAAAAATACTTTTTACAAAGACAATGCAATTAATACCAAAGGAAATTTTGATTTTGCCCTTCATGCCGAAAAATCGGAAACAAGTGCTGTTGAAATTATTATCGAGACAAAAACACCGGACAGCAGAGAAATGATAACCGAAAATAATCTGCAAGCAAAATCAATGTATCAAATTTTGTTGTATTATTTGCAAGAACGTATCAATAATCAAAATAATGACATTAAACATCTGATAATCACCAATTTTTATGAATGGTTTATTTTCGATGCTTACGATTTTGAAAAACTGTTTTTTGAAAATAAAGAATTGCAAAAACATTTTAAAAGTTGGAACAATAAAGAAAAAACAAACAGTACAACAAGTTTATTTTATAAAGAAATAGCTCCAAAATTTATTAAGGAAGCTGAAAGTAAAATTAGATATTCTTATTTAAAACTTCAAAATCTAAATACAAAAACTTCTGAAAATCAAAAACAACTTGTCCGATTATACAAATATTTTTCACCTGAATTTTTATTGAAAAAATCAAATATAAATGACAGTAATACACTGAATAAAGAATTTTATTACGAATTATTGTATATTATCGGACTTGAAGAAAAACAACAAAACGGTAAAAAAATAATCGTCCGAAGCAAACAACAAGACGGCTCTTTGATAGAAGATGCCATATCTGCTATCGAAATTGAAGAGCGATACAGAGAAATTAATAATCCGGAAAAATTCGGAAGCAATAAATCGGAACAAATAGAAAATATAGCTCTCGAACTTGTCATACTTTGGATAAACAGAATATTATTTTTAAAACTTCTCGAAGCACAATTAATAACATATCAAAATAATAATCAAGAATATAAATTTTTAAACACTTCTGTTATAAAAGATTATAATGAATTAAATTCATTATTTTTTGCAGTGCTTGCACAAGAACCAAAAAATCGAAAAAAACTTTACGAAAAATTTAAAAATATCCCGTATCTGAACAGCTCGCTTTTTGAAATAAATGAAATTGAAAGACAAGCCGTAAGAATAAGCAGTCTGCCCGACCGTTTTAAATTGCCTTTGTTCAATAAAACCGTATTGAAAAATATTCGGCAAAAATCACTGAATACACTCGACTATATTTTCAAATTCCTTGATGCTTATGATTTTACAAGTACCGGAGCAGAAGAAATCCAAAAAGAACAAAAGAATTTAATAAACGCATCGGTTCTCGGACTTATATTTGAAAAAATAAACGGATATAAAGAAGGCTCGTTTTTCACACCCGGCTATATAACAATGTATATTAGTCGGGAAACGATACGAGAAACAGTTTTACAAAAATTTGAGGAAACAGATTTGTCGAAATTCCGAAATTTAGAAAACTTTGAAGACTTAAAAGATAAAATAGACGATAACAAGCAAGCAAATGAAATTATTAACAGTTTGAAAATTTGCGACCCTGCCGTAGGGTCGGGGCATTTTCTTGTTTCTGCT
>JAOZMN010000533.1 GCA_029934265.1 Bacteroidales bacterium | reverse complement strand
TTTTGCGTAAAGATTTTATTATTGATGAATATCAAATAATCGAAGCAAAATCAATAGGAGCAGATGCAATTTTGTTGATAGCAAGTATTTTGAATAAAGAGCAAATTCTTAAATTTGAGCAACTTGCAAAATCTTTAAATTTAGAAGTACTTTATGAAGTTCACAATAAGGAAGAATTGGATAAATTGGAACTCGGCAATAAAATAATAGGAGTCAATAATCGAAATCTTAAAACTTTTGAAACAAATATCCAAACTTCTATTGATTTAAGCAGTTTAATTCCCGATAGTTGCGTAAAAGTTTCCGAAAGCGGTATCAGTAAACCGAAAGATATTCTCGAACTTAAAAAATACGGTTACAAAGGTTTTTTAATAGGTGAAAATTTTATGAAAACGGCAAATCCGGGAAAAACCTGCAAAACGTTTATCGAAAAATTGTAAGGTCTTCGACCTATTTTATGGGGTAAAACCGTATTTATAATATGTTGATAATATGATTATTATGCAAATGTGAATACGGAAAACGGCGAAGCCCTCACCGCAGGTAAACTAATGTAAGGGTACTTAGATGTATATTCAACACAGTCTTTCAGACTGTAATTTGTGTACAAGCATTATATTTTTTCAACATTTTGACTATGAAAATAAAAGTTTGCGGAATGAAAATTCCGCAAAATATAGACCGTCTTACAAAACTTGATATTGATTTTATCGGATTTATATTTTACGAAAAATCGGCAAGGTATGTAGATGAAGTCCCTTGTGAAATTCCGAAAAATATAAAAAAAACAGGAGTTTTTGTAAATGAAAATATACAAAAAGTTATTGGTATTTCAAGAGAAAATAATTTGGATTATGTACAACTTCACGGTAACGAAAACATAGAATATTGCAAGAAGTTAAAAGAAAAAAACATCAATATTATTAAAGCATTCAGCACGGACGAAAATTTTGATTTTAGGACAACTTGCAGGTATCAAGCATTTTGTGATTATTTTATTTTCGATACAAAAGGTAAAAATTACGGAGGTAACGGACTGAAATTTAATTGGAAATTACTCGAAAATTACAAAGGTGAAACTCCGTTTTTATTAAGCGGAGGAATCTTGCCGGAAGATGCACAAGCCATAAAATCGTTTAAACATAAAATGTTTGTCGGGATAGACATAAACAGCGGTTTTGAAGTAAAACCGGCAGTAAAAAATATAAGTAAAATTGAAAGGTTTATTAACGAAATTAAAAAATGAATAAAACCCCTGATTTAAACGGCTTTTACGGAAAATTCGGCGGAGCATACATACCCGAAATGCTTTATCCGAATGTAAAAGAATTGCAGGATAATTATCTGCAAATAATTGAAAGTAAGGAATTTCAAACAGAATATAAAGATTTGCTCAAAAATTATGTCGGTCGTCCTACACCTTTGTATTTTGCAAAACGACTTTCAGAAAAATACGGAACGAAAATATTTTTGAAACGTGAAGATTTAACTCATACCGGAGCACATAAAATCAATAATACAATAGGTCAGATTTTGCTTGCAGAAAAACTGGGCAAAAAACAAATTATTGCTGAAACCGGAGCCGGGCAACACGGCGTTGCAACTGCAACAGTCTGTGCGTTAAAAGGCTTAAAATGTACCGTTTACATGGGCGAAATCGACATCAAAAGGCAAGCTCCGAATGTGGCAAGAATGAAAATGCTCGGTGCGGAAGTAATTCCCGCAACAAGCGGAAGTAAAACCTTGAAAGATGCTGTAAATGAAGCAATAAGAGCATGGATAAATAATCCTGCGGATACTTATTACTTAATCGGCTCGGTTGTCGGACCGCACCCTTATCCTGATTTAGTGGCACGTTTACAGGCAATTATCAGTGAAGAAATGAAGTTTCAGTTTAAGGAGCAAACCGGAAAAGAAAATCCCGAAATGATAAATTCTTGTGTCGGGGGCGGAAGCAAATCAGCAGGTTCTTTTTATCATTATATGAACGATGAAAGTGTAAA
>JAOZMN010000135.1 GCA_029934265.1 Bacteroidales bacterium | reverse complement strand
AAATATCCTAAAATTTTATTAATCAATGAATTGAATTAGAAAGATGTCTAATATACATTGAAAATTGTTCATTGAAAACTATTTTCGTTTTCTTCGTTTCATATTTTGCATTGTTTTTTTCATATTATTACCGTTTGCAATCATTTTCATCATTTTGCGAGTATCTCCGAATTGCTTTATAAGTCTGTTTACATCTTGAATGTTAGTACCGCTTCCTTTGGCTATTCTTTTTCTGCGACTTCCGTTCATCACTTTGGGTTGTGAGCGTTGCAACGGTGTCATGGATAAAATGATTGCTTCAATTCCTTTAAATGAATCATCGTCAATATCGAGGTTTTTAATTGCTTTGCCTACGCCGGGTATCATACCTGCAAGTTCTTTCAAATTCCCCATTTTTTTGATTTGGTTAATTTGTTTGAGAAAATCGTCAAAATCAAATTGATTTTTTGCTATCTTCTTTTGTAACTTTCGAGCTTCTACTTCATCAAATTGTTCTTGTGCTTTTTCAACAAGTGAAACAATATCACCCATTCCAAGAATCCTATCAGCCATACGGTTAGGGTGGAATACATCAAGAGCATCGTGTTTTTCGCCTGTTCCGACAAATTTTATCGGCTTATTTACAACTGTCCGGATACTGAGTGCGGCACCACCTCTTGTGTCTCCGTCAAGTTTGGTTAATACCACGCCGTCGAAATCGAGTCTGTCATTGAATGTTTTTGCTGTATTTACAGCATCTTGCCCTGTCATTGAATCGACAACAAATAGTATTTCGTCCGGCTTTACGGCCTTCTTGATGTTTGAAATTTCATTCATCATCACTTCATCAACGGCGAGTCGTCCTGCCGTATCCACAATTACAACATCATAGCCTTTAAGTTTGGCTTCTTCTATTGCATTTTTAGCAATTTTTACCGGATTTTTGTTATCTTCCTCTGTGTAAACGACTGTTCCTGTCTGTTCTCCAAGTATCTTTAATTGTTCTATTGCCGCCGGTCTATATACATCACAGGCTACAAGCAATGATTTTTTATTCTTTTTTGTTTTAAGCAGATGAGCAAGTTTTCCGGAAAATGTTGTTTTCCCGGAACCTTGCAAACCTGCGATAAGTACTACGGCAGGTGTATTTTCAAGATTTATATCCACTTTCTCGCCCCCCATCAGCTTTGCTAACTCATCGTGAACAATTTTCACCATAAGTTCTTTGGGCTTTATCGACTTTAAAACATCAGCCCCTATTGCTTTTTCTCGGACTGAATTTGTAAAATCTTTTGCTGTTTTAAAATTTACGTCAGCATCGAGCAAAGCTCTTCTGATGTCTTTTATTGTTTCTGCAATATTAATTTCGGTTATTCTGCCTTGCCCTTTGAGTATTTGAAAAGAGCGGTCTAATCTGTCTTGTAAATTATCGAACATATTCTATGAAAATTATTTGTTATTAATGTTTAATGAAAAATAAAAAAGGAGCAGTTTATTATTTCTTTTTCACTTAATATTTTACGGATTAAATATTTTTACATTAAAAATTACTTTATTTTTTGATATTAGTGAGCAAAATTAATAAGTTTACTTGATTTTTCAATTATTATTTAATAAAAAAAAGACCAACGGTTATGCGTGGTCTTTTTTTATTAGCTAAAATTCTAAAAAATACAACTCTATTTTACTGATTTTGTGCTATTCTTATTCCGGCTATTCCGGTATCATCGTTCGGTCCGAGGCTGAATCTTTTTGTACTTCTGAGAACATCTCTTTTACACAAATAGTTGCCTCCTCTGCATACTCTGTCCACTCCTTCTTTGGGCCCGGTAGGGTCAGTGTTTTCTTTTTTACTGTAATAATTTGCGGAATACCAATCGGAACACCATTCAAGAGCATTACCTGTCATGTCAAAAATCCCCAATTCATTGGCTTTTTTCTTGCCCGGTTCGTGTGGTGTATTATTCGCATTCGGTATTTCCCATGCAATATCTCCAACAACATTACCTCCGCTGTATGAATAATGCTTTGTTTTTGTTCCTCCTCTTGCCGCAAATTCCCATTCTGCTTCCGTAGGCAGCCTGTAACCGTTTTTGCCCGGGATAAACTCTGCACTCATTTTTTCAGTACTGTCTCGTCTTATAATATAAGATTTGTCAAGAAGTTCTCTATCGCTAAGCCAATTACAATACATTACCGCATAAAACCATGACACATTTGTAACGACTTGTTTGGCATGTAGCGGATCCGGGTCAGGGTGCTCAATACTTGCATTTTCACAAAAAAGTTTATACTGCTCATTTGTAACTTCGTATTTTGCCATATTAAATGATTTGATTGTAACAATTCTTTGTGGTCGCTCATCTTCGTTATGACTATAATCGTTTCCCATCATAAATTTTCCGCCTTCGACAAGGATCATCTCCGGTTTTACTTCGACCTCCTGTGCTAAACCAAAAACAGGAAGTAGGAGAAAAATCGAAAAATATGTTAATATTTTCATAATTATTGTTAGTTAAGTTAATAAAAAAGTTTTTTAATTATTTATATTGAATTTTAAAAATTCGATTCAAAATTATTCAGGTTTGAATTTAATTTATCTTTTTCCGATACATTTATATCTTTATCGGGTATTTGCCAATCAATATTGAGTTGTTTATCATTCCAAATTATCCCTCGCTCTGATGCTTTATTATAATAATTATCACATTTATAAAGTACCGATGCCTTATCGCTTAGTACGGAAAAACCATGTGCAAAACCTTGTGGTACAAGTAATTGTTTTTTATTCTCAAACGAAAGTTCTATTTTAAAAATTTCTAAAAATGTAGGTGATTTTTTTCTTATATCTATCACAACATCTAAAATCTTACCACTTAGTACTCTTATCAATTTAGTCTGTGCATACGGATTAAGCTGATAATGCAAACCTCTGACTACGCCATAAGAAGATTCAGATTGATTATCTTGAACAAAGGTATAATTAATTCCGGATTGTTCAAGTTTTTTTTTATTGTAGCTTTCAAAAAAGTACCCTCTGGTATCTTTATAAACTTCCGGTTCTAATATAAATAAGTCCGGTATTTTTGTTTTAATAACGTGCATAAAGTAGATAGTAGTATATATAGTCGTTAAAAAAATGTTAAATTTTATTAATTTTTACAAAATTACACTTCTTGCCGGCAAAATTTCAATAAGAAAAAGTTTTAATTTTACCTTCGGCTATATCGTTCAAATATTTACCGTAATTGTTTTTAAGCATTGGTTTTGCAAGTTCTTTTAATTTGTTTTTGTCAATATATCCTTTTGAATAGGCAATTTCTTCTATGCAGGCAACTTTCAGTCCTTGACGATATTCTATGGTTGCTATAAAATTTGATGCTTGTAATAAACTTTCGTGAGTACCTGTATCTAACCAAGCCATTCCTCTGCCGAGTAGTTTTACATTAAGTGTGTTTTCTTCAAGGAATAATCTGTTTAAGTCTGTAATTTCAAGTTCGCCTCTGTCCGAAGGTTTTAAGTTTTTTGCTTTTTCGACTACCGTGTTGTCATAAAAATATAAGCCGGTTACTGCATAATTAGATTTCGGATTTTCCGGTTTTTCTTCTATGCTTATTACTTTTCCTCCTTTATCAAACTCTACGACTCCGTATCGTTGTGCTTTATCGACATAATAACCGAAAACGGTTGCTCCGTTTTTTATTTCTGCTGCATTTTCAAGGATTTCGGAAAAACCATATCCGTAAAAAATATTATCGCCTAATATTAAACACACATTACTATCCGCTATAAATTCTTCTCCGATAATAAATGCCTGTGCCAAACCATCAGGTGAGGGTTGAATTTTATATTGAATATTTATTCCTATTTTGCTTCCGCTTCCCAATAATTTTTCATATTGCCCTATATCTTCGGGGGTTGAAATTATTAAAATATCTTTAATTCCCGCCATCATCAATACTGATAAAGGATAGTATATCATTGGTTTATCGTAAACAGGTATTATTTGTTTTGAAATTCCTTTTGTTATCGGATATAAGCGAGTTCCGGAACCTCCTGCAAGAATTATTCCTTTCATTTTCTAATTTATGATATAGTTGTTTTAAAATAATTAATTGTTTTTTTAAGTCCCTCTTCGAGCTTAATTTTCGGTTCCCAATTTAATTTTTCTTTTGCAAGAGAAATATCCGGACATCTTTGCATGGGGTCATCTTCCGGAAGTGGTTTATATACTATTTTTGATTTGGAATCGGTCAGTTTAATGATTTTTTCAGCCAGTTCAAGTATAGAATATTCTCCGGGATTTCCTATGTTCACCGGTCGAGTAAAATCGTCTTCGGTTGCCATAAGTTTAATCATTCCCTCTACAAGGTCATCAACATATTGAAAACTACGTGTCTGACTTCCTGTTCCATAGACTGTAATATCCTGATTTTTTAGAGCTTGGACAATAAAATTGGATACTACTCGTCCGTCGTTCGGGTGCATATTCGGTCCGTAGGTATTAAAAATACGAACTATTTTGGTTCTTACATTATTTTGAGACGCATAATTAACAAACAAAGTTTCAGCAACTCTTTTTCCTTCATCGTAACAAGAGCGTATGCCTATCGGATTTACGTGTCCCCAGTAGCTTTCTTCTTGCGGGTGAACTTTCGGGTCGCCGTAAACTTCACTGGTAGATGCTTGCAATATCTTTGCGTTTGTTCTTTTGGCAAGTCCAAGTAAATTAATTGCTCCCATAACGGAAGTTTTTACTGTTTTTATCGGATTATATTGATAATGAACCGGTGAAGCGGGACAAGCCAAGTTGTATATTTCTTCAACTTCGGCAAAAACAGGCATCGTTACATCATGTCTTATTAATTCAAAATAAGGTTTCTGTAACAATTCTATTACGTTTTGTTTACTTCCCGTAAAAAAATTATCAAGTGCTATTACCTCATTACCATCTTCTAAAAGTCTTTTACATAAATGCGAGCCGACAAAACCTGCACCTCCCGTTACCAAAATTCGTTTCATCTATACTTTAATTTATGAATTATTAAATTTTACTATCGTAAAAACATTCATTGTTCATTGCTAATTATTTGTCCTTCCTATACCGAAATATTCGATATTATTTTCAGCCATTTCTTTCGGATCATATATATTCCTACCGTCAAATATTACTTTATTTTTCATTAATTTGGCAAGAACTTTATAATTAACAACTCTAAATTCATTCCATTCAGTTATAAGTATCATTGCATCGACATCAATTAATGTTTCGTTTTTATCTGTAAAATATTCAATTTTATTTCCGATAATACGTTTTGCTTCTTCGGTAGCTACAGGGTCGTAAGCATTAACTTTTGCACCTGCCGCAAGTAATTTATTTATAACTACGATTGCCGGTGCCTCTCGCATATCATCGGTATTAGGTTTGAACGACAATCCCCATACCGCAAAAGTTTTGCCGGAAAGTTCACCGGAGAAATATTTATATACCTTATTATATAGAACAGATTTCTGTCGCTCATTTACATTTTCTACGGATTTAAGAATTTCCAACGAATAATTATTTTCGTCTGCCGTCTTTATCAATGCTTTAACGTCTTTCGGGAAACATGAACCTCCGTATCCGACACCGGCATAAAGAAATTTATGCCCGATTCGAGAATCACTGCCTATACCTTTTCTGACATTATTTATGTCAGCTCCTACATATTCGCATAAGTTTGCAATATCATTCATGAAACTTATTTTTGTTGCCAACATGGAATTTGCTGCATATTTTGTTAATTCAGCAGACGGAATATCCATAAATAAAATTGGGTGTCCGTTCAGTACAAACGGTTTATACAGACGATTCATTATTTTTTTTGCTTTTTCACTTTCCAATCCGATAACAATTCTGTCCGGACGCATAAAATCATCAATAGCATCTCCTTCTTTCAAAAATTCCGGATTTGATGCAACATCGAACGGAATATTTACACCTCTTTTTTCAAGTTCTTCATTTATTACTTTCTTTACTTTCTTTGCTGTGCCTATCGGAACTGTACTTTTAGTAACCAGAATTATATAATCCGTCATATTAGCACCGACTTCTTTTGCAACTTCCAAAACGTATCTCAAATCAGCACTGCCGTCTTCATCGGGAGGAGTACCTACCGCACTGAATATGACCGAACTGTCTTTCATTGCCCGGGCAAGGTCGGAAGAGAAAAATAAACGTTTTTTCTTTACATTCCTTTCTATCATTAAATCGAGACCGGGTTCATATATAGGTATAATATTATTGTTAAGTCCTTCGATTTTTTTCTTGTCAATATCAACACAGGTAACTGTAACTCCTGTTTCTGCAAAACAAGTTCCGGAAACTAATCCGACATAACCTGTTCCAACCATAGTTATTTTCATTTGTATATAATTAGGTTAAATAATTAGAAATTAGTTAATTATATTCATTATGTTCTTGTGGAGGATTATTAGACCCCTCCATGAGGGTTTCATTTGTAACTTTTTTAGTATGAATAAACTTAGGAATTATTATGAAATAATTCCTTAATCCGGAGTACAAAGAAAATGAAATATGCTTTAAAATGAAAAATTTTTTCGGGAAACTTGATATAAACGTAAATTGTGCGATTAAATGATTGACTATTTTTGATTATCTATTTCGATTTTGCTTTCTCCTGAATAATAAGATTTTTATGAATATTATATATACAAATAATTTTGTCGTAATACTTATCCGACAGATAAGTATTTGACTATATATAATCATACAATTTGCATTTATATTTTTGGGATAAAATTAAAGAAAACATTAAAGAACACTGTAAAATAAGACAAGATTATGTATATTGTATAAAAATATTATTATGTAAAGCATTGATAATAAGCATATTTTTATTTTAATTCAAAAAAAAAAATTAAATTTCATTTATAATAAGATAATTATCAAATAAAATAATAATTTTGCGGTTTCAAAAACTATATTTTTAAATTAAATTACTTAGTATTCTCAACCCTTAAAAAGGGGTTTCAAATAATATAATGTCTAACTTATTAATCTTTTATTAAAAATTAAATTTATGAGCGAAGAAAAAAAAGAAGTTCTCAAAGAAGAAGAGAACAAAATTGAAAATGCGGAGGTAACAGTTTCGGAAGAAAAAAAAGAAGTTCTCAAAGAAGAGAACAAAATTGAAAATGTGGAAGAAACTAAACAGGAGGAAGAAAAAACGGAAAAAGCGGAAGAACCAAAAAAACAAGAAATTGAAAAAGTTCCTCATGTAAATGCTTCTGTTCCGGTTGAAGATTTTGATTGGTCGCAAGGAGAAAATGAAGAAGTTGAATACGATGAAACTGTCAGAAAGGAACTTGAAGGCATATACGATGAAACTCTTGCTACAATCACTGAAAATGAAGTACTTGACGGTACTGTATTAAGTATTACAAGTAGAGAAGTTGTTATAAATATCGGTTCTAAATCTGAAGGAATTATCAGTTTGAACGAATTTAGATACAACCCGGAATTAAAAGTCGGCGATTTAGTTGAAGTTTATGTTGAAAGCCAAGAAGACCGAACAGGACAACTTGTAATATCACATAAAAAAGCAAGAGTTTTACGCTCGTGGGAGAAAGTAAACTCGGCAATGGATAATGACGAAATAATTAAAGGTTACATAAAATGCAGAACAAA
>JAOZMN010000134.1:6708-7674 GCA_029934265.1 Bacteroidales bacterium | reverse complement strand
TCATTTTTGCAAATTACTTCCGGAAGGCGGACAAATCATAAGAAAGTCAATTTCGGGAAGTTTTTCTGCTGTTCTCAAAAATTTTTCGGGACGTTTCAATATATCGTATCTACCCACCCAAAGAATATATTTTTCGGGTATTCCTACTTCTGCGTCAATGGGAAAGGCATTTTTAAGAACATAGGCATTTTTATTATGATTTTTTTTGAGCAATTCCCGATGTTCAAGATTTTGAGTAACAATCAAATCGGCTTTTTCTAATGATTTTTTATATATTTTCCCGGAAAAACCATTATCATTTATCCACGTTTTATCTACATCAATAAGATGTGCAGTCCTGTGGATATGCTTTTTTCTGAAAATGGTTTTATAAATGTAAATAATACCGGTTATGGAATTTGCGGTAGATGTTATAATTATATCCGGATTCAGTTTTATTAGTATAAAAATAAGTTTTGCGGCTTTTATTAATTTTGAAAATAAGTTTTCCTTTTTTTTGAAATTAAATCCTTTTACTAATTCTATATTCCCTAATTTCAGACGTTTTTTTTGCTTATAATTACCTACAATAAAATGAACCGACAGGTTATTGTTTTTGGAAATTTCTTTTGCCAAAAAATATAATTGCAGTTCAGCTCCGCCATGTGTAACTTCTTTTGTTTTAAAAAAAAGTTCGTAGGACGAAGGCGAAAAAAAGCATATTTTAATTTTATTCACTTTTGGTTAATAATTTTGTAATTTTTGTTATAATTATATCTTTTTGATGATTTTCTTTTATGTATTTATATCCGTTTTCGCCAAATGTCGTTCTTATTTTTTTGTTTTTCAATAATTTATCAAAAAGTAAATGTAATTTTTTATTATTTCCTTCGGCACAAAATCCTGTATTTTTTAGAATATTATCCGGGTTCACTTTATAAGTAAGTACCGGACATTTTGCCGACATGGCTTCTGCCATTGTATTGT
>JAOZMN010000134.1:0-6698 GCA_029934265.1 Bacteroidales bacterium | reverse complement strand
AAAAGCCCTCTGTTTCTGAAGTAAGAAGATAAATTTTTGTATTTTTATAAAATTCTAAAATTTCATTTGGTTTTACAAAATCTATATATTGAAGATTTTTAATTTCGACACACTGTTGTTTTATTTTATTTCCGTAATTTACAAAATCTCTTACAACAGGTGCTATCATTACAAATTTTTCGTTTGGAAACGACTTGGCAAGTTCCAAATAAAGTTCGGGTTTCTTAATTTTGTCTAATCTGCCGACCCAAAGAATAAACTTTTCTTTTTTTTCGATAGTTTCCGAAAGTTCGATTATATTTTTAATTATTGCATCGGGCTTCCTTTTTCTGCCTTGCTCAAATAACTCGAATTGCTCTTGGGATTGAGCACTTATTGTATCTGCAAATTTATATACAAACGGCATTGTAAGTGCGGTAGATAAACCTGACATTTTTTTTAAATCTTTGAAATTAGTTTCGGTATTATGAGCAAGCATATAAAATATTTTTTTCTTCAAAAATATTTTTAAATAAAATACTGAAAGTGCCACGCCCGCATCTGCTGCTCTGAAAATATAAATATCGGCATTTATTTTTCGTAAAGTTTTAAATAATTTAAAAATTCTTTTTGGTATAAAATCATTAAAATTAAATGAATTCCAAACTGTAATATTTTTCTGTTTTTCTGTTTCTTGCTGCCCGAAATCGGCAACAGAAAAATGTACTTGAAAGTTTTTATTTTTTGCAAGTTCAACACTCAATAAATAAGCCTGTTTTTGTGCTCCTCCTACTTTGTCGGAAACGTTTTTAATTTCAGGATTAAAAAGATAGTATGCTCGAGGTATTACAAAACAGATTTTCATTTAAACTTTAATTTGTGAAATTTTCTATCAGCAGACCCTTAGGATTTTAACTAAAAGGCTGTAAATCAAATATTTATATTTGTTGAGTTTTGTTAAATCAAACCCTAAGGGTCTTTTTATATCGAACTCTTTATTGTTTTTGCCAATGAAAAAGAGTTTTAAACTTCTTTTTGCCGACAAAAAGTTCCTCTGTTTTTTTTACTCCTTTTACTTTCATTATTGTATTTATTTGTCCGATATTCAGAACAAAATCATAAATCCTGATGTCGTCTATGCCGCCTCTGAATTGCTTATTGAAATAAAATTTTACTAAACCCGATATTTCCGTTTGCAACTCTTTGGAATTGCTTTTTTTACCGTCAATGAAAAATCCGTACCTGTCGCCTTTTTTACCACCTTCCTGATACCAAACAATATGATGCCAATTATTATCAACAACTTGTGAAGTGGTGCAAATGTTTTTTTCATCATAACTACAAAGTAAAGTGTTGTTTACAGTGTCCGGCACAATCGTAAAAATATCCCTGTCGTTTTTTCGGAACAAAAACGGCGGATTTAAATTTTGCTTATTTATTTGTAACCAAAAAGAAATTGAATACGAGTTATGTAAATTCATATTTGCATTCGGAAATGTCATATCCTTTTTCAAATTATTCGTATCGACAAGCATACTGTCCGTATAATAAAAAAGTTCCACATTTGTTTTATCGACTCCATAACCGTGATATTTTTTAAAATAAGTGTTGGCATACGAAACAACTGCTGAATCCATAGCATATTGGTTGTGCGAACTCCAAACTAACCAACCGGCTTTATGATTGTTTATCGTACTGAATACAGTTTTTAATTTTTTGTGTGAAATATCAAAAAATATTGCAGAAGTGTCAATTCCTTTATAATAAAACAAAGGTCCCCAGTGCCGATATATAATTTCTCCTTTTTTGTAATTATCTATCATCGTTTTGTAAGCTACTCTTGTTTTTGCCGGTGCCGCAAAATTTTTAACATATAAATCATCGTAACGAGAATTAAAATGCAACAACACAAAAACGACAAGCAATAAACTCAAAATTGTTTGTATTATTTTATTATAAAGCGTTTTAGAAATAAGAATATACGAGCCGATTATTAGAAAAATTATTAAAGGTGTAAGATGAGAAATGTATCTGAATGAAACTGAATATTTTATAACAAAAGAAAAAAGTATCCACGCTAACAGTCCGGTAAGTAAAAGAATTAAATATTTTTTGCGAAAGAAATTATTTTTAATGAAAAAAAATGATGCTGTTGCTATCGAAACTAATATTATATTTGTATTTAGTGAAAAAGGATATCCGAAAAGAAATTTATTATAAAATTTAGAGTTGTCAACTTCAAAAAAAGTGAACCAATTAAATCCTACTTTATAAGGGAAAAGTATTTGATATATAACAAGCAAAATCCCTAAAACGGATACAACAATATATTTTCTTTCTTTACTGAAAATTATTACAAAAATACTAAACAGCAATAAAACCGGCATCAAATAAGTTGAATTTGGGTGTAATTCAAGGTTTATATACAGCAAAAGAAGTAATAGTGGTAAGAAAATATAATTAAAATTCAAATATTCGGAAAAAATTTTATTTTTCAAAAAAGGAAATTTTAAAATCGTGTTTTTTTCTACAAGGAATTTATATCCGAAATATGTTGCAAGCAGATAAGAGGGGAATAAAATTGCATACATTCTTGTCCAGCGTTGCAATAACAAAAATTCAAAATAAAATGCAAACGAAAAAATTATAAGCAAAACCGCCAATTTATCTTTAATGAAATATCTTGCAATAAAAAAGCTGAAAATTATCAGCAAAACTCCGAACAAAGCCGATGGAAATCTTGACGACCAAGTCGATATACCGAAAATATCATACGAAAGAGCAACCAAAAACAAATGTGGTCTTGCTCTTTCGTATTTTTGATTTATTATTTTTTCTTTTGCAAAATCCCAGTATTTATACTCTCCGGAATGATAATAACTTGCTGCTCCCATAGTTACCTGTGCTTCGTCCGAATACAGGTCGAAATAATCCAATTTGTAGAAAAGTGTAAAAATTGAAAGTCCGATTATTGCAAAAAATCCGATTGTGTATAAAATTTCTTTCTTGGAAAATAAATTTGCTATCGGTGTTATTAGCTTATTTTTAAGGCTTTGAATTTTGTCCGATTTTTCTTTTTCGCCAAATAATTTGTTTATGATTTCTTGCAATTTACTTTTATTTTTCCAAAGGGATATTATTCCGAGTGCAATAGCAGGAATGGTAAAAAATGATTGGAAAGTAAGTAATTTAAAATATAATCTTATAAAATTATCGGAATATTCTTTGGGATATATAAAACTTATCGAAATACTAAATATCAATAATAATAAAAAGGTATATTTTATGATGTTTTCAGTATATGCTTTTTCGGATTTATATATTCCCAAAAAAATAATTCCGGATAAAATTATATTGATAAAAATAAATAAATTTTTATTCAAAGATAATTGAATAGAAGTTGCTTGGTCGGGAAACATAAATAAAAAATTCCCTATAAGGACAGAGAACGCTACAGCAAAGCCGATGATATTTTTTTTTAAATTTCTTTCGGGACTTCCTGAAACCGTTTTTTTTGAGTTGCTTTTTTTAAGATTACTCTTATTTTTCTGTGGTATGTCGGGTTTTCTTGTTCGTTTCATTTAAGGCAAAAGTAAAGTTTTTTTTGTACCGTACAAAATAAGGTTTCCGACCTGTTTAATGGGGCAAAGCCTATCCTATTCATACAGACCTTAAACTTAGGGAATTATTTTGCTTAGTTCATCTACAATATTGCCCCAATTATATTTATTCCTGAAATTGTCAAGAAAACTTTGCGGAACAGTATAGTTTTTCATAAATTTTTCGTTGTAAAATGCTGTTATTTTTTCGGATAGTGTTTCAGCGTCCAAAAAATTGAACAAACTTCCATTAATATTCTCTTCGATAATATCTGTATTTCCGCTTACCGGCGTAGATATAACAAAAAGCCCTGTTGACAAAGCTTCCAATGCAGCTATCGACATAGCTTCAGCTTTTGAACTTATCACCTGAATATGAGAGCTTTGGTATTCTTTAAGCATCTGCTCTTTATTTACCCAACCTTTAAATTCTATAATATCTGTCAGCTTATTTTTAAGAACAAAATTTTTCATTTTACTAAGAAGCGGTCCTGCTCCGAGAATTTTAACTTCAAAATTATCATTAATTGTTTCCTTTGCAAATTTTATTGCTTTAAGGAATGTAAAAGGGTCTTTTTGAGCAACAAGCCGTCCTATAAAAAGAATTTTAAATTTTTTGTTTTTTTTTGAATAATCGGAAGCAAAAGTATCAATTTGGCAACCATTGGGAATTATAATATTTTTATGTTTTGATTTTTTCATAAACCTGTCTGCATTTTTTTTCATTGCATCTGTAAGCAAAATAAGTTTATCGGCTCTATTACATATTTGTTTTATCCAAAAATATGTAATTAGATGATACTTAAACATTTGCTTCGGAAAAAACCAAGGAATATCCTGCCCGTGTGAAATTATCGCAAATGGTATATTAAATTTTTTGTTTATAAATTTTGCGACTTCTCCGGAAGGTAGTGCAAAGTGTGCAAAACAATAATCAAATTTATATTTTTGCAAATAATCGGATAAGAATTTTTTTGCCGTGAAAATCCACGAAATCCATTCGTCCGGTGTCGATTTGTAAGTATATTTACGCTTAGATTTTAATTTTATAATTTTTAAATTATCCTTTTCGTATATTTCTTCCTCTCCTTTGTACCATGCTGTAAGTACTGTCGTTTTGTATCCTTTTTTCGACAATCCCTCTGCATGATAACGAGAGACAACTCCGGCACCGCCTCCAAGCGGGGGGTATTCGTAGTTCAAAATTAATATTCGTATTTTTTTGTTACTTAAAGTTTTCATTTTTGCTGTTCAAAATTTTCTGTTTCATTTATAATATAAACCGGTCTGTTTCTTACATCGTCATAAATTTTGCCGATATATTCACCGATAATCCACATAAGCATAAACATAAAACCAAAAAATATAAACATTACAACCACAAGCCACTTATACAGATGATAATAAGCATCGTTTATTACAAAATCGAAAATTTGATATGTTAGAAGTCCAAAACCGGAAATTATACTTATTAATCCGAGATAAAAGCCTATTTTTAAAGGTATTGAAGAAAAATTAAAAACACCGTCCATTCCAAGTCCGGCAAGTTTGACAAAAGTGTAACCGGACTCTCCTTCAACTCTGTCCGGTCGATAATAATCGACAAAAGCGTGCTTGAAACCTGTCCAAGCCACCATCCCTCGCAAATATCTGGAATGTTCGGGCATTTTGTTAATTTCACGAAGTACAGTTTTATCTACAAGTCGGAAATCACCAACGTTTCTTGGTATATCTATGGAAGAAAATCTGCCGAGAAATTTATAATATATTTTTGAGCCGGCTTTTTTGAGTAAATTATCTTTGCGGAAATTTTTACGGCGTGCATATACTATTTTATATCCGGATTCCCATTTTTGTATCATTTCTTCTATGACTTCCGGAGGGTCTTGTAAATCGCAATCCATTGAAATAACTGCCTGCCCTGTTGCATATTGCAAGCCGGCCGAAAGTGCGGATTGATGTCCAAAATTTCGACTCAGGTCAATATATTTTACGTTTTTATCTTTTACGGCAAGTTCTTTCAGTTTTTTGAGAGTTTGGTCTTTACTGCCGTCGTTTATAAAGATAAGTTCGTAAGTATCATTAAATTTATTAATTAATTGCCGTACCTTTTCATAAAGAAGAGAAATATTTTCCTGTTCGTTGTAGGCGGGTACGACAAATGAATATTTTATCATAAATATCGAAAAATTGAATTTTTATTTTTTCTTATTAAGCATTTTTATTTTTGTCATATTTTTTCTGTAATACGAAGGTGATACTCCTGTATGATTTTTAAATGCGATTGTTAAGTTACTTCCGTTTTTAAATCCCACACTTTCTGCGATTGTGTTTAATGAAAACTTTGCTGTTTCAGGATTTTCTAAATATGTCAATGCCTTCCTTATCCTATATTTATTAACAAAACCGGCATAATTCATTCCCCAATTTTCTTTAATAATATAGGATAATTTAAAAATAGAGATGCCAAGCATTCCTGCAAAAATTGTTCTGTTAAAATCAGGATTTACAAAAACTTCTTTTTTCTCCAACAAATATATCATTCTTTTGATAATCAATTTAGAATTATCGTCCATATTTATATTGGGTTTCAAGACGCTTTCTATTTTATCTTCGGCATCTTCTATTTCTAATTGTTTTTCGAGCAGTTTTTTGTATGCTTTTTGCTTTTTAATAAAAAATATTACTAAAACAATAACAAGTATAAATATTGCGAATGTCGTGGTAATGAATATATAAAGTTTATTTTTTGCCTCTCTTATTTCAATATCTTTTATTCTGTTTTTTACTTCAATTTCCTTCTTAACCTCTTTAAATTCATTCTCTCCCATAATTTTAGAAATTTGTAAAAGATTATTATCATTAATAAGTTCTTTTTCTATTTCGTAAAATTTCATGTGATTTTCATATGCTTTTTCAAAATCATTAACCAAAACATAATATTCTGAAATATGTAGCATTACTTCTTTCAAAAGTCTTTTATTTTCAACATCTTCCAGTATTTTTTTCGATTTTATATAATAAGAAAATCCTTTTTTATAATCCTTTTGAAGTATATATATATTACCATTAGTGTCCGCTTGTAATTAACAAGTATTGAGCATGTTACAATATCTTGCT
>JAOZMN010000532.1 GCA_029934265.1 Bacteroidales bacterium | reverse complement strand
CAATTTACGAAAATTTCGGTATTTCTTCAAAATATCAAGTTGCCCCTGAATTTGCCGATTATACCGTTGTCGAAAAAAATATAGTAAACACAATATCCATTCCTTTATATTTAAAATTCGGATACAAATACTTCAAAAAAGATTTTTATCTGAATATGCAATATTTTTACGGTGGAATCAATTACAACCTGAACAGAGGAATTACAAGAATAGAAAAAGTAAGCTGGAACGAAACGGAGTCTTTTAAATCATCGCTCGAAAAAGCTCACAAATCATCAAATACAGGTCTTGTAATGGGATATAACAGAGGTTTCGGGAATATCGAAATTAAATATGTTTTCGGAGGTTTTTTTGCAAGAAACAACGATGTAAGTTTATACAACGGCACAAAAGAAGTAAAACCTTACGATGTAATGCCCAAAGGAATACTTTATCTGACAACAAATTTTGTTGTGCCGGCAAACGTTTGGACAAAACGAAAAAGCTATATGATAACTCAAACTTTACGTAAAGTTTTCGGAGGAAATTAAACGACTTTTGAATTCAGTCTAAAAAGTATATTTTCTCAAAATCAGACCCTTATGGTTTTAAGTAACAAGTTGCAAATCAAATATTTAGATTTCTTAAATTCTGTTAAATCAAACCCTAAGGGTCTTTTTATATCAAACTCGTTTTTACAATATTTATGAATCAAAAATGTAACTAATATTAATTAAGTATGAACATAAGCGAACTTAAACCTGCAAGTATTTGGAATTTTTTCGATGAAATAACAAAAGTTCCTCGTCCTTCCAAAAAAGAAGAAAAAATCGTAAAATATTTACTCGATTTTGCAAAAAAACATAATCTTGAAGCAAAAACAGACCAAATAGGGAATGTTTTGATAAGCAAACCTGCAACTTCCGGCATGGAAAACAAAAAATCTATAGTTCTGCAAAGCCACATGGACATGGTTTGCGAAAAAAATGCCGATATAATTCACGATTTTGAAAACGACCCGATACAAACATACATAGAAGACGGCTGGGTAAAAGCGAAAGGCACGACACTCGGCGGAGACGACGGAATAGGAGTTGCCGCACAACTGGCAATACTTGCTTCCGATGAAATCAAACACGGAAATATAGAAGCACTTTTTACCACCGACGAAGAAACAGGACTTACAGGTGCTTTCGGATTGAAAGAGGGATTTATAAAAAGCGAAATTTTACTTAACTTGGACTCCGAAGACGAAGGAGAACTTTTTATCGGCTGTGCCGGCGGACAAGATACGCAAGCTATATTTTCATACAAACAAAAAACTGTTCCGAAAGATACAACTACCTATAAAATTTCAATAACAGGACTAAACGGTGGTCATTCCGGCGACGAAATAGATAAAGAACTCGGAAATTCCATAAAAATTCTTACCCGACTTTTATGGAACGCACAAAATAAATTTAAAATACGACTTTCAAGTTTCAACGGTGGAAACCTACGAAACGCAATAGCAAGAGAAGCATTTGCACTTATAACCGTTAATTCCGAAAAAATTGAAGAATTTGAAAATTACATTGCCGATTTGGCAACGGATATAATTAATGAATTTTCAATTACAGAAAAAAAACTCGAAATTACATTTCAAGATACCGAACCGGCAGATTTTGTAATTGACAAAAAAACACAAAAACGACTATTAAATTCTCTTCATGCCTGTTGGCACGGTGTTTATGCCATGAGTTCGGAAATGCCCGGACTTGTTGAAACTTCGACAAATTTGGCTTCCGTCAAATTTATCGACAACAATAAAATAATTATAGGAACAAGTCAGCGCAGCTCGATAGAATCTGCAAAAAAGAATATAGCAAATACGGTTGCATCGGTATTTAAACTTGCCGGAGCAAAAGTAATTCAAGGCGATTCCTACCCCGGCTGGAAACCAAATACAAATTCGGAAATATTAAGAATTACAGAGAAATCATATACCGAACTGTTTGAGAACAAACCTGTTGTAAGAGCCATTCATGCAGGATTG
>JAOZMN010000531.1 GCA_029934265.1 Bacteroidales bacterium | reverse complement strand
CAGGATTAAATGACACACGTAATATTGCTTATACTTACAACAGTATCGGGAAATTGTACGCAGCATCGAGAATGTCCGATTCGGCATATTTATTTTTTAACAAATCCGTTAAAATAAGAAATAAATTAAACGATAAGGAAGGAATTGCTTCAACTTACGGCGAAATATCACAACTTTATTTGAACGAAAAAAAACTTCAAAAATCAATTCAGTATGCCGAAAAAGAACTGGAAATAGGCAGAAAAATTAATGCTTTACCTAAAATAGAACAGGCTTACGAACTTCTTGCAAATGCCTACGAGCAACTGAAAGACCTTAAAACAGGATACAAATATTACAAACTGTTTCGGGAAACAAAAGACAGCATTCTCAGTAACGAAAAAAATAAGCAAATAGGTGAAATAGAAGCTCAATTTCGTATGGAAAAACAGCAACAAGAAGCCGTCAGAAATAAACGATTACTCGAAAAACAGCAAGAAGAAATCAAAAAACGAAGATTACAAAGTTCCGGCTTAATTTCCGGCTTAATAGTTTCAATTATAACAACTTTAATAATCCTGATTTTTGTGAGCGTTACCGCCAAAGCAAACAAAAAATTAAAAGCTCAAAATATCGAAATAAGCAAAAACCGGCAAGAAATTACGGACAGCATAATGTATGCAAGTCAGATACAGCACGCAATTTTACCTTCGGAAGAAAATTTGAAACGCCTTTTTAAAGATTATTTTGTTTTTCATCGACCGAGAGATATCGTTAGCGGTGATTTTTATTGGACAAAAGAAATTAAAAATTTTGCGGTTCTTGCCGTTGCGGATTGTACCGGACATGGTGTACCGGGAGCATTTATGAGTATGCTCGGAAGTTCGTTTCTGAATGAAGTTGTAAACCGCAGAAGTTTGGACAGCACCGGCGAAACTCTCGACAGGCTTCGTTCAAAAATAAAAAAATCATTAAAGCAAAAAGGCGAAACAGGTGAGCAACAGGACGGTATGGATTTAGCCCTGTATATAATAGACCGAGAAACTCTGGAACTGCAATTTTCCGGAGCTTACAATCCTTTGTACATTGTACGAAAACCGGAAAACAAAGACGACAACTGCGAATTAATTTGCATAAAAGCCGACCGACAACCAATTGCAATTTATTACAGCGAAAAAAAATTCACCACACATAAAATTCAACTGCAAAAAGGTGACTGTTTATATACCTTCTCCGATGGTTTTACCGACCAATTCGGAGGCGAAAAAAATAAAAAATTCACTTCAAAACGATTTAAGAAACTTCTTGTTTCCATTGCAAAATTCCACCCCGAAAAACAAAAAAATATTCTTTCCGAAACATTTGATAATTGGAAAAAAGGAAACGAACAACTTGATGATGTTCTTGTTTTCGGAGTGAAAATTTAAAGTTTGATTTGCAGTTGTAAGTATTTGAAACTCCACAGTTTCTCAGACTGTGATTTGTACAAAATTAACTTGAATATTTTAAATTTCGCTAATTTAATTTATTATCAATAAAACAAAACTTTAATTAATTTTGTTTACAAAAAAATGTGATATTCGACAATAAAAAAGTTTTTTCACAATTAATACTTGTTGTTTGAAAAAAAAATATTAATTTGCAAAAAATATTATAATTTGTTTGACTTATGGATCCTGAAATAAAAAAAGCCTTAGAACTTCTTGCTGTCGGTATGTTTACTGTTTTTACCATTCTTGTTTTTGTTGTAATAACAGGAAAAAGTTTAATCGTTTTCGTTAATAGATTTTTTGCCGATAATAACGAATTTAATGAATCCACACGAAAAAACATCAGTAATGAAAATATTAATCTCAACGGCAAAAAAATTGCAGCAATAGTCGCAACGGTCGATATATTAACGCAAGGGAAAGGGAAAGTTCAAAGTATTAAAAAAATTAAGTAACCTTACATTATTTGTGCAACAAATACCTGTTTTTATACATTTACTTATTTATAATAAGCTAATTTACAAATATTTGCACGAGTGCGTAAGC
>JAOZMN010000133.1 GCA_029934265.1 Bacteroidales bacterium | reverse complement strand
CTCGAGAGAAATAGAAGTACTTTTATAAAAAAGTACTCAAAATATTTCTTGCTAAGAAACAAGGCTTTAACTTATTTTTACTAAGATAGTTACACTATTTAGAATTAATCTAAATAACAAAAAACTTTAAAATAGCCTTTTTGATGCTTTTAAGACCGTAACGATTTGACTGTCAGCCTTTTGCGGTCTTCTTAATTGCCTGTAAATCAATTCGTTTGCACAATCCATTTTTTATAACTATCTTTGTATTAACAAAATAGCAAAAATATAGTCTTGTTTTTTTTGACTGTAAAAGTTCTTTGACATATTCACGATTACCAGTCTATTTTGATAAAGTGCGACGGCACATTTTTATAAATCTTTTAAATTATAGGAAAATGAAATTACCAAAAAAGTATTACACGACAACCGGAACTAACTTTATTTACAAAAAAAACGTAAAAGAAGTTAGCACAGATTTTGAAACTATTGAAGTATCGGAAGAGGAGTTTACAAGTATGATGATTTGCAACGATTTTGCAGATAGTGAAAATTTTTTAGAAAACAATCCGAGCTTTGACGCTTTTGGAACTCCGGAAATTGAGGAAGTCGAAATTAAAGAAGAAACCCAAATTGATGAAATGCAAATTTTCAGAGAACAAATGGAAGAAATGCAAAGCCGTTTAGAAAACTTGCAGGCTGAAAATGAGAAACTTAAACAAAGTAAATTTTCAGTTTCGGAAATGAAAGAAATCATTAAAAAGAAAACTTTAACGCTCGAAATGTTAGATAGATATAAGAATGTACAGGAAAATTTAAACAATGTAGAAATATCACCTTCTATTGATTTATTTGAGACAAGCGACAGTTCTATATTATTTTCTTTTTATTCCGGAGGTGAACACAAGAAATTTAAAACCTCAAACATTACTGTTATTAAAGAGTTCATTCCGTTAATTTCCGCTAAAATAAGCATGAAAATTACAGAACTTGAAAACCAAGTTGCAACGCTGTAATTATGACAGAAAAGCAACTAATAAAACGTGAAAAATTGCAGGAGCTAAGCAAAACAGCTCTTGCAATTAACAAGGCTACAGGTGACGAATTTGAAAAAGTAAATGATATGATTATTAATTACATTTACGATAAAGATAATAAACTGAAATTCAATACTTATAAGTCGTGGAAGAAAGAAGGCTTCCAAGTAAAGAAAGGAGAAACCGCCTTTTTAATTTGGGGGCGACCACTCAAGGAACTACAAGAACAGGAAAAGGCAGAACCGAAAAAAGAGGAAGAAGAAAACAAATCTGATTTTTCCCAGTTGCACATATTTTTAGTTCTAAGCAAGTTCAAAAAATCTAAAAAAAAGCGGTCAGTTAGTAGCTGACCGCTTTTTTTATACCCGGGCAAAGGCTTCAAATTCTCTATTTTATTTTTGTGTTTTCTTTTATTCAGGGCATTGAATAAAAGAAACAAAATTAAGGTAAAATAGAGAATTTGAGAAGTTTTTTCTAAATTTTAAATAATAAAAAAATCATTGCTACACCTTAGTTTTTTATTTTTGAAAATTACATTATCTTTGCAGTCCTATAATTTGAAAGTGAGAGTGTATGGAGTCGTCTGTACGCTCTTTTTTTTGTCCTTTCCGAAATTTCACACCTTATATATATTTGCAATATGATTGAACAAGACTTTTACCAAGGGCTTAAATTTATTCGCAAAACCGAAAAGCCGATAACTGTAATATTTACAAAACTTTCCATGTCCAAGAATACAGGAGGACAAAGAGAAAGTTTGGTAGATGTTATCCCAGGACCAACTCGCAAAAATGTAAACGACAAATTAATGATTGGTTTTCAATACGTTAATGAGCCTGACAAAATCAAACACATTTATATCCATACTATTTTGGAATACATCTGCGAAGACAAGCATTATAAACTAATATTGAAATGAAGATATTCGATAACATAAACGAAAATGCAGACGTTGCTATACTTCCTCGCTCATCATCAGCAATGTACACTACTGATACTTCTGTAAGTGAGGTTACAACTCAAAATTTAAAATATCTTGAAAATAATTATACCAATAATGGCTTAGTTTTCGGTGATTACCGAATAGAGCCAAATGGATTGGATAATAATTTTCCGATGAATTTTAAACAACTGCTTGATAATGTTTACATAGGACATGGTGTTAATCGTGCTTTGATAAACTTATTGCTATCTGGCGGAGTTGGAATTTACAAAGAAGTAAAAGAAGGCAAAGAAATTGTAAAAGATTGGCAACTTGACAAACAAATCTCTGACTGGTTAGACGGTTTCGATTTTCACAATGTCTATCTTCCTGAAATTGCAACGGATATGATATATATTGAAAATGCGTGGACCGCCTTACAACGCAATAAAGGTGCAAGATTAGGCAAGCCGTTTATTGCAGGCTTAAAAGCCATGGGTGCTGAAAATATGCGTTTAGAATATCCCAACGAAAAAGGCATAAGAACAAAAGCCTTTTATTCCGACTGGTTATATTCAAACTTACACACTACTGATATTAAGGCATATAATTTATTCGACAAACGATACCCTTACAAATCAGCGGTTTCTATAATGTTTGAAAAAATGCCGACTTTCGGAAGTCAAGGATACGGAAGACCGCCCGACATCTCAGCCGTTTCAATGTTAAAAGTACTTTCATTACTGCCAAATTTTCACCGTGCAAACCTTACCGAACGAGGCTTTAAATGGATAGTTTCAGTTTCTGCTGATTTCTACCAAAATATTAGAGAGACAAACAACTGGGAAAAAGATAGTGAGGGTTATATAAAATGGAAAGAAGATTTTCAGAAACAAATTGATGAATTTTTACTTGCACCTGATGCTGATAAAGTTCAAACCAGATTCCTTACAACTTTTGTAACAACACCACACACGCTCAACACCGTTGATAATGTAAAAATTACAAAATTAGAAGATGATACAAAAGAATTATCTGAAGTTGGTATAGATTTACACGATACTTATACAATGGGCTATGTTTCAGCGAAATCAATACACCCACAGTTGGCGAATGTAAACTTGAAAAACCAAAGTTTAAGCGGTTCAAATTTGCGAGAAGCTTACGAAATGCACATAAGAACAGCCGTACCTACTATGCGAAACATCTTATTAAATCCAGTAAACACAGCTTTAAAACTCAATTTTCCAGATAAAAACATGAAACTTGGATTTATGGACGTTGCTTTTACCGATTTTGCAGAAAAAAATTCAGTAACCAAAAAAACCGAAAATGTTATTCAATAAAAACGGAAACGGAACACAAGAAATCAGCTCAATAGCAACATGGACATCAAACCATGACTACGAGCATATTTACAGGGCTTTACTTCTCGCTAAACGTAAAGTGCTGAAAATAATTGACAAAGCTACCTATCAATTAGCATTAGACCATTATAACAGCGATGATTATCAAGTTGAAAGTCCAACCGCAAGACAATCATTATTAGATAGTCTTGTTTTAGCATTTCAAACTGTAGTTGTAAATTTTGCGTATCAGAAAAATATGCAAAAGGACCAGGTACTTTGGGGCAATTCTGGAATAAACGTTGCATGGACAGAGGAACATCGTCCGGCACAGAAAGAAACTTTGGACGAATTAAGTAAATCATTAGAGCAAGATGCTTATGAGTTCCTTGATTTACTTATTGAATTACTCAATGACAATCCAAAAACTTTCACCGATTTCCATAAATCAGTTGAAAATCTTGATTTAAAAAAACTTTTTATAAACGATTCTGAAGAATTTAATTATTATTTCGATATTCGTAATAGTGTTGCATATTTCTTTGAAATTGCAGACACTATTAATAGAGTACAACGAACTTATATATATTCTGCACTTAGCCATGAATATTATAATAAAGTAACTGATTATCAAGTAAAACGCTTAGAACTTGAACAAATAACAAACAGCGTTGATATTATTGATAACTTACCTCCTACTGTATCTGAAAAAACTATTTATTTGGTTGAAGATATACAGGAATTTTACAAATACGACGGTAAACAATGGAAGTATTACGCTTACAATGCAGTTGAATTATTGAAACTTGTAAAACCTGCAACGGTTGATTACACTATGTTTACAAAGTTCGTTGCTGATATTTCAAACTTACACCAAACCGATAAAAAGCAAATTGAAACCATAAGGGCAAACAGAGACTTTTTACTGCAAAAAGCAGAAGTATCATCTTCTCACATTGTTCAATTTATTGCAGATTTACAGCCAGAAACTGAAGTTACAGACGATACAATAGAACAAACGCTCGGATACAGGAAAACCGATAATTCATTTATGATATAAATAAGATTATGGAAGTTATTATAGAAAATGATTACAGAAAAAGAAAGGCAGAAGTTTTTTTGTCTGTTAAAGAAGGAAACAAAACATTCTTATTAGGATACGATGGAAAGCATATAGTAAAACAAGTATTGCCTGATTATGGTTCTATTGAGAACGAAATTATACCTTTTTTTTCAATTCCTTTACAATATAAAGAAGACATATTAAAAGCTTTTGCAAAAGCCGCGTCTGACAACAATATAGGAACAGAGCAAGAAAATTTACTTAAAGGAAAATTAGAAGCTACTCAATTACACCTCAACGACATGAGAGAGTTTGCAAAACATGTTATTATAAAATAAAACTATGGAAACTTTTATAAATATTTCGATTGTAATTGCAATTATATTTATTGCAATACTTGCTAACCTTGATTTCAGACGGGAAATTTCATTTGATAAATTTAATAAAAAACGAAGAGAGAGAAGAAATATAACTACTGAAGGGTTTAAAAATAGGATGCCTGAATTTCGTAATCCTCCACCGTGTCCATCTAAAAAAAACATCTGAATGGAGAACTGAAAACAAAAGGAATTACAGACGAACAAATAAAAGGTTTTATTAAAAACATTGATAAAGAAAACTAATGCAAACAGCCTACATAAACGGTAAACCCAAACAAATACCAGAAAACTGGACAGACATAAAGCAAGATAAAAAACTTTTGCTTTATGTCGTTTCCTTGTTTTTCAAAAGTCTGACAAAAGATGAAATCTTAAACGCAGTCTCTTATTTTGTATTCAAAATTGGACTTGTAAAACAAGAGCGGATAGGAGCGTTCATTGAAAAGAACCCGACCGATGAACACTCTTGGTATCTCGCTTCGCAACTCGCAAGAATGGCAGAAGCGTTAGAATTTATCGTTAATGAAACTATTAATATTACTGAAAACTTATTTCCTGTAATATTTCGTTTCCGTAAATTTCATTGTGCGGATAGTATTTTGTCAAAGTCTGAAATTTGGGAATTTGCTTTGTGCGAAAATGATTATTTCAAATTTGCACAAACTCAAGAAATAGAATATCTTGATAAACTTATTTCTAAAATTTATAGACCTAAGAAGTCTTTTTTGTTTATTCGCAAAAGATTAAGCTCTTATGAGGGCGATATTCGTGTAAAATTTTCTGAAAATTCAGCAAAACGGAGAGAAAAACGCATTAAAAAGCTAACCCCGGCACTTAAATGGCTTATATATCGTTGGTTTGCATCTCAAAGAGAATTAATTGTAAAAGCACATAAATACACTTACAAAAATTCAGAAGGCAAAGGCAGTGGAGGAACATGGGCAGATACAATTATTGCATTGTCGGAAGTTGGAGCTGAAGACCGAACCGCAAAAACTAAACTTGCAATTATACTTCGTAGGATTGACAATGAAAACAAAAAAGCTGACGAAGCTAAAAAAAGAAACAAAAGGCACAAAGCATGATAACAATAAGCACATATCAGCAATACTTTGCAAGTATTGTAAAGTCATATAGCAAACTCAATAGCGTATATAATATAGATATGTTTGAGTTCGACAGTTTTTTGCAAGATTTAAGAGGTCGCAAAATTCAAATTCCTACCCTGGTACTTGAAGCCTACCAAATTGATACTATTGCAAACGGACAATACAATGTTCACAATAACTTATCATGTGCATTAACAGTGCTTGGATATTTTGATAAGAGAAAAGTTACTTACGAAAGTAAAACTACTTTCCTCACAGAAATGGAAGAAATAATAATGCAAGTTCGTGCTAAGATGCTACATGATAGCCGTACACATTGTAAGCTGATGACTGGTTTACTGCCCGATAGTATAAAAATTGCAAAAACCGAAACAATAGCAGACGGTTTCCAAGGTTTCAGAATGACTTTCAATATACATGATACAGATAGTACGGAACTTACAGAAGATTGGAAATGAGCGACCAAACCGACAAAATAAAACAGCTTTTTATAAAAACAACTCTCGAAAAACATTCAGAAGAATTATCGGAGTTGTTTATTGGGAGTATTAAACGTAAAAGATTAATAAATTCCGAAGACTTAATAGAAACAATACAAGGCAACCCTTGGAAAGTTCACAAACGAGGGGAAGCACAAATTTTAAGTGTAGAATTTGCTAATTACGGCAGATTTATTGAAATAAACCAAAAAAAGAAAATTAAAACTGAAAGCACAAAAGCAAACGGAAAGAAATTTACAAAAAAACGGAAAAACACATCTTGGTACACTCGCAATGTGTACGGCTCGCAAAATTTATTAATCGGGCGTTTGATGTGGGGACTTTCTGATATTGAAATGGATAGGCTTAAAAAAATACTTAAAAAAGATACAACACGTTAAGTCTTTTGGCATTTTTCAAGGCAAATAAAAAACACTATCTAAAACAATTCTAAATAAGCCCGCAATTTTGCAGGGCTTATTTTTTTTATATACTATTGCAACAGCTCAAATAAAAGATTTTATAATAAACTCAATAAAACAACCATATACTTCACGAAGAAAACATATAATTTAAGCTGGCAGGGTAGCCTTTCTTTCTCTTTATTGAGTAAAAGTCTTTTGTTTGAGCAACCTGCCAGTGTTTTATTCACACTTTAAATTTTATATTATGCTCGAACAAAAGCAAGAGAAACAATTCCAACACCAAGTCGTCCGACTTAACGAAACAGATGTAAATCTGGAAATTTCACCATTATTTAATTTTTTAATTGCAAGAGGCGATAAAACTAACTTTTTATCCGACCCGAAGTATTATCTCAAAGAAACGGAGGAGACAATAGAAAACTGTATTCGATTTTTCAATACGGAATGCAATGTAAATGCAGATGCTGACTCTATTAGCAAGCATAAAAGCATGAGTACTTTCCTCTACCAACTCAAAGATTTATTTACTAACCTTACAATTTTAAAATAATTATGAAAGATTACGAAGAAGTATTAGACAAGTTAATTGAAGCTTTAATGCCTTTTGGCAAAACAAATGCAGAAATTCAATTAATTTTCGCAAAAGAAGTTCTTCCAAAAATTGTAGAGCTTAAAGTAAGTATTAAAGGATATGTAGCACATTTCCCGGAAATAAAAAAAGGAGGGGATAATGGCTAAAGTATTATGTAGTAAGGTTAGAATAGATAAATGTTTGCCTATTCCTGCAAACATGGTTTTTAAGCACGATGGGGCTTTAGTTATTGGTCGCAAATATTGGATAGCAGATTTTGCTTTAAAACAAATAGGAATAAAACCAAGCAGTAACAAAATTTGGTTCGACCAACAAACAAGAGTTCCAGTAGATAATTATAAACCTTTTAAATTTTAA
>JAOZMN010000132.1:5525-7760 GCA_029934265.1 Bacteroidales bacterium | reverse complement strand
AACAAATTTTTGTTTTGCGATTCTGTATTTAAGCATATTTTCCCAGTCAAATTCGGCAAAAAATACTTCTTGTTCAATATCAAATTTCGATAAGTGTTTTTTACTTACAGAACCAAATTCTACTATTGTTTTTTTATTAATTTGATATTTAAGTCCGTAAGCAAAAATATCATTTTCCGTTTCATTTTGTTTAACTTTTTCGACATTGATATTAAGGTATGAAAGTATATTTTCGACTTTGGTTTTAATCAAATAAAAATTTGTATTTTTTTCCGGTGTATTCCAATTTATATCGCTTTTATTCCCTGAAATTGTAAGAATAAGTTTATGATTTTCAGTATAATCATTCAAATTATTATCCGTGTTTTTTTTGTTGTAAAAATATACGTTTCCAAATTCATATAATGAAATATTTGATGCTTTGTGTTTGATATTTCTGCTTACGGCTTCCAAGGATCCGAAAAGTAATGTTTGCCGAAGAACTCCCAAATCCGAACTGAGCGGATTCATTATTTTTACGGAATTTTCCGGTTTATAAGTATCTTCTTTTTCGTAATAATTTTCCTTTGTAAGTGAATTTGACATTGCTTCCGAAAAACCTTGCGAGCTTAAAAAATCAGACGCACGGTTTCGCAATTTATGTTCATCGGGTTTTGGGGCATAAGAAAGTGTAGATTTTACTCTGCTCGGAATTTCTATATTATTATAACCGTAAATTCGTAAAATATCTTCGATAATATCGGCTTCTCTTGTAACATCAACACGGTAAGCCGGCACTTGAAGAATTAGTTTTTCACTTGTTTCTTCAAGAATTTTCATTTCCAAAGCCGTAAGAATATTTTTTATCGTTTCGTGCGGAATTTGTTTTCCGAGCAGTCTGTCGATATGGCTGTAAAGCACTTCTACTCTGAAATCCGGAATAGTTTCCGGATAAATATCAATTATTTCCGATGAGATTTTACCTCCGGCAAGTTCTTTTATCAATAAAGTTGCACGTTTTAAGGTGTAAATCGTGATATTTGGGTCGGTTCCTCTTTCAAAACGAAAAGACGCATCTGTTTGTAAAGCGTGTCTTTTGGAAGTTTTACGAACCGAAATAGGGTGAAAATAAGCACTTTCAAGAAAAATATTTTTTGTAGTTTCGCTTACTCCGGATTTATTCCCGCCGAAAACTCCGGCAATACACATTCCTTCTTCTTTATTGCAAATCATAAGGTCTTCCGCCGAAAGCTCTCTTTCGGTTTCATCGAGAGTTACAAATTTTGTTTTTTCGGGTAAGTTCTTAATTATAACTTCATTACCGATAATCATATCAGCATCGAAAGCATGAAGTGGCTGTCCTGTTTCGTGAAGGACGAAATTTGTAATATCCACAACATTGTTTATCGGCGAAAGCCCGATAGCTTTAAGCCTGTTTTGCAACCATGCAGGCGATTCTTTTATTTCAACTCCTGAAATTGTCAGACCGGAATATCTTTTGCAGTCATGCGTATTTTTTATTTTTACTGAAATTTCAAGATTTTTATTGTCAATTCTAAAATTATCTACATTGGGTCGTTTGAGTTCGGATTTTTGTCCGATATGCGTAAAATAAGCAAATAAATCTCGTGCAACTCCTATGTGCGACGCTCCGTCGGCACGATTCGGTGTTAGTCCGATTTCAAAAATATAATCTGTTTCTATATTGAAATAATTTTTGGCAAGAGTTCCGGCTTCGGTTTCTTCGGGCAGTACCATAATTCCGTCATGCGAATCGCCAAGCCCGATTTCGTCTTCGGCACAAATCATTCCCAACGAAATTTCACCTCTTATTTTGCCTTTTTTGATGGTGAAATCTTTGTCGCCGTCGTAAAGTTTTGTTCCTACGGTTGCAACTACTACTTTTTGTCCGGCTTCCACGTTTGGAGCACCACATACGATTTGTAAATTTTCGCCGACACCTAAATCAACGGTTGTTACGCTTAATTTGTCGGCGTTCGGGTGTTTACTTTTTGTTATAACTTTTCCGATAACCAAACCTTCCAAACCGCCTTTTACAGTCTCGAATTTTTCCAAACCTTCTACTTCCAAACCAATATCTGTAAGTATTCCGGATAATTCTTCCGGAGTTTGGTCAAAATTTATATAATTTTTTAATTGATTGTATGAAATTTTCATATTTTTGATGTCTTTATTGTTTTAAAGTTTGCAAATATAAAAAAAGGACTGCTTTTCACAGTCCTTATAATCAATATT
>JAOZMN010000132.1:0-5515 GCA_029934265.1 Bacteroidales bacterium | reverse complement strand
AATTATAAATATAAAAAAAATGTATCAAATATTAACTTCAATATTAAACAAGTACGATTTTTACTCAAAAATATTATTAATTTTACAAAATCGGCATTAATATTGTAATTAATATTGAATATAAAAAAAACGAAATTAAAACTATGAAAAAATTTAAAGTATTTACAATTATATTTGTAATAATATTTGCAGGAAGTCCTATTTTCGGACAGGAAGATACAATAAAGAACGCAAAAAATACCGGTTGGCAACTTGGCGGGGTATTGCCGGCTGTCGCTTACGATTCAGATGTAGGATTTCGATACGGAGCATTAGCTTCTTTTTATGACTATGGAGATGGCGAAACATATCCCGATTATCTGCAAAAAATATATGTTGAATGGTCTAATACCACCAAAGGAAGTATGAAATCCGTAATGCAATTCGACAATAAACAATTTCTCGGAACTAAGTTGAGAGTTATCGGGGATTTCGGGTATTATACCGAAAAAGCATTGGATTTTTACGGTTTTAACGGATATGAAGTTAATTATAATTCTGATTTTGAAACCGATGATTCGCCCCTGTATAAATCGAGAATGTATTACAGGCAGGAGCGGAAACTTTTTAAAAGTGTTGTGAATGTTCAGGGCGAAATAATTCTGAAAAAATTAAAATGGCTTGCCGGTTACGGATTTTATTCGACAAAAATTTCTTCCGTAAATATCGAAAAAATGAACGAAGGAAAAGATGATAAGGATAAGTTGCCTACTATCGAGGAAATGCCCGGCTTGTACGAAAATTATATTAATTGGGGAATTATTTCCGAAAAAGAAAAAAACGGAGGAAATGCTCATTTATTGACAGCCGGCTTGGTTTACGATACTCGAAATTTTGAAGCATTTCCTTCAAAAGGAATTTGGACAGAAGCAATGATAATAACAGCTCCGAAATTCAGCGACAAACAATCTTTTATTCAAATTTTGTATTAACACACCGACAATATTTTCAGCTTTACAAACGCCGTTTGGTTTTGGCATACAGAGGTATTTTTCAAACAAAAATTGCAGGGAATATTCCTTTTTATATGTTGCCTTATTATACAAATATCAAAGAAACAAGAGATGCTTTCGGCGGAATAAAAACGATGAGAGGAATGCTTCGAAATCGCCTTGTTGCCGATGGTGTTTTAATGGGAAACGCAGAGTTACGTTGGCGTGCTATTGAAACAAAATTCTTAAAAAGGGATTTTTACATAGCTTTGAGTTCTTTTGTCGATGCCGGAATAGTAACAAAACCTTACGAATATACACAAAATTCAATAGCTCCGAGTGTAATTGTCAATGACGACAAACTTCATATTACCTACGGTGGCGGTATTCATTTTGCTCTAAACGAAAATTTTATAGTTGCTGTCGATTACGGTATGGCAAGCAACAAACAAGACGGAAATTCAGGACTTTATATTGGATTGGATTGGCTTTTCTGATATAAAATTTCAACTTTGCCAAAGTTTTTACCTTTTTAATTGAAAACAAATGATAAAACTTCTAAAAATAATTATCTTATCATTATTTTTGTTTTTTTACGGAATAAATTTCGTTTCTGGACAAAAATTAAGAATAAAATTTGACAGAATTTCTTTGGAAGAAGGGCTTTCTCAAAGTTCAGTGCGTAGTATGGTGCATGATAATCAGGGTTTTATGTGGTTTGCTACTCTTGACGGTCTGAATAAATACGACGGCTATCAAATGAAAGTTTATTGGGACGATTCGGAAGATTCTACAACCGTCAGCGACAATGTTTTAAATGTTGTCTATAATATGAATTATAAAGATAAAGGCATTTTGTGGATAGGAACCGATGCACAAGGTTTGTGTAAATACGAACGAATTAACGATAATTTTATTTCCTACAAAAAATCGAAAAACGGACTGAGTAACAACAGAGTAAAAGCCCTGTACGCTAAAAATAATTTTTTGTGGATAGGTACAGGAAACGGACTTAACAGGTTTAATGTCGAAACAGAAACTTTTAAAAAATTCTTTAACAACCCTGACAATAAAAATTCCATTCCGGATAATAACATAAATGTTTTTTCCGAAGGTAAAAATAATATTCTTTGGATTGGAACAAATACCGGTTTGAGTAAATTTAATCTCGACAATGAAACTTTTACTAATTTTTCGGAAAAAGACGGTTTGCCGGGAAATAAAGTCGAATCGCTTGCTACGGACTCTAATGGTAATGTTTGGATAGGAACTTCTGCCGGCTTATCGTTTTTTGATGTCGAAAAGCAAACTTTTACAAATTATTATAAAACTGACAAGAAAAATTCATTAACCGATAATTTTATAACATCGCTTTTGTTTGATAATGAGGGTGTTTTATGGATTGGTACGCTTTCCGGAGGTCTTAACCGTTTCGATATTGATAAAAATGAATTTACTGTATTTATGCACGAGCCGGCAAATCCCAAAAGTCTTTCAACTAACAGTATTATAAGTCTTTATCAGGATAAGGCAAATATACTTTGGGTCGGGACTTCGCTGGGCGGAATTAATAAATGGAACAGAGCCGCTGATGATTTAATCGTTTTCAGACATAATCCTTATGATGAAAATAGTCTGAGTTCCAACCAAGTACGAAGTATTTACAAAGATAAGGAGGGTGTCGTCTGGGTAGGTACGGTCGAAGGCGGATTAAATCGTTGGGAACCGGCAACGGATAAATTCAATTATTTTATGAAAATTCCGGACGATGATAAATCGTTAAGTTGTAATCATGTACGCTCAATTTTGGAAGACAGCAGAGGAAATTTTTGGGTAGCAACGGACGGCGGAGGTTTAAATCGTTTCGATAAAAAAACAGGTACTTTTGAAAGATTTACAAAAAATAAAGAAATCAAAGGCAGTATTTCTCATTATAGAATTTGGAAAGTTCTCGAAGACAGTAAAAATCGCTTGTGGATAGGAACTTACGGAGGCGGTTTAAATCTTTTCGACTACGAAACTCAAACGTTTAAGATTTTTAAAAATATTCCTGATAACGAAAATTCTTTAATCAATAATAAAGTTACTTCTTTGCTTGAAGACAAAGAAGGAAATTTATGGATAGGAACTTTCGGCGGTGTCAGTAAGATGTTTCCGAACGGAAATTTTAAAAATTATAAATTTGAACAAAATTGTAAAAATTGTTTATGTAATAATCGTGTTTACAGTATGTTACAAGATAAAAACGGTTTTATTTGGTTTGGAACAAAAGGCGGATTGAATAAGTTTGACCCGAAAACGGAAATTTTCACTAAGTACTCAACTCAAAACGGACTGCCGAATAATGTTTTTACAGGAATGATTGAAGATAATTCCTGTAATTTGTGGCTCAGTACAAATCACGGTATCAGTCGTTTTACGCCGGCAACGGAAAAAGTGAGAAATTACGATGTAAGAGACGGACTGCAAAGTAACGAATTTCTTGCCGGTTCGTATTTCAAAACCGATGCCGGCGAAGTGTTTTTGGGCGGAATAAATGGTTTTAACGCTTTTTATCCCGAAAAAATTAAAGATAATCCAAACAAACCACAAGTCGTAATTACTCGATTTCTTATTTCCAACAGCTCTCCGGAACTCGATACAAATATTTCAGAAAAAAAAGTAATATTTTTAAATCACGACCAAAACGATTTATCTTTCGATTTTGTGGCACTCGATTTTATTTTTCCTGAAAAAAATAAGTATAAATATAAACTAAATGGTTACGATAAAGACTGGATTTTCTCTAAATACAGGCGTTTTGCAACATATACAAATCTTGCACCCGGCGACTACGAATTTATGGTAATGGGCTCAAATAATGATGAAATTTGGAATAAAAAACCTACAACCGTCCGGATTATCATAAAACCGGCATTTTGGCAAACTTTATTTTTTAAAATTTCAATAATATTGTTTGTAATAATCTCTATTTTAAGCATATACATTGTCCGTATGCGACAGGTAAAAAAATACAATCGGCAGTTAGAAAAAGAAGTAAAAGAACGCACCTCAGAAATCCGACAGCAAAATGAAGAAATAAAAACCCAAAGAGACGAAATTATCGAGCAAAAAGACCGAATCGAACATCATCAAGAAGAAATAACCGATAGCATAAGGTATGCAAAACGAATACAAAATGCAGCTCTTCCGAGCGATGATTTTCTGAATGAAAATTTACCGGAACATTTTATTCTTTTTAAACCAAAAGATATTGTAAGCGGTGATTTTTATTGGTCGGCTCGTTCGGGAAATAAAATTGTAATTACCGCCGCCGATTGTACCGGACACGGCGTTCCGGGTGCTTTTATGAGTATGCTCGGAATTAGTTTTCTGAACGAAATAGTAAACGAAAAAAATATCTTGCAACCCGATGAAATTTTAAACCGACTTCGTGAAAATATCGTAGAAGCTCTCAAACAAAAAGGAGAGTCTTCCGACTCAAAAGACGGAATGGATATTTCTTTGTCTATCATCGACTTAGATACAGGTTTGATACAATTTTCGGGAGCGTACAATCCGCTTTATTTTATAAAAAACGGCGAGTTTAACGAAATAAAAGCAGATAAAATGCCGGTTGCTATTTATGAATACATAAAACCTTTTACGGCAAACGAAATACAACTTTCCGAAGGTGATGTTATTTATATGTTTTCCGACGGATATGCAGACCAGTTCGGCGGTCCGAAAGATAAAAAATTTATGACCAAACGTTTCAAAAAACTTCTTTTCGATAATTATAAAAAACCAATGAAAGAACAACAACAAATACTCGACAACGCCATAGAAGCATGGAAAAACGGCGAAGACCAAATTGATGATATTTGCGTAGTCGGTGTAAGAATAAAATGAGTAATTCAATTACTGAATTGCGGAATAATTCAATAATTTTTTCACATATTTCTGCACTCCGATTTCCAAATTTTTAAACTCTTCGGTATAGCCGATATTTCTTAATTTTCCCATTTCGGCACAAGTATAATATTGATATTTGTCTCTAATATCTTCCGGAGTATCAATAAAACTGATATTTTCGGGAATATTCAGGGATTTGAAAACAGCTTTTGCAAGTTCAAAAAAAGTACCGGTTTTTCCTGTCCCCAAGTTGTACAAACCTGAATTTTTTCGGTGGTGCATCAAAAAGAAAAGTACATTTACAAGGTCATCAACATAAATAAAATCACGTTCTTGTTCGCCGTCCTTATAATTAGGATTATGTGAACGAAAAAGTTTCATTCCGCCGGTTGCTTTTATTTGATTAAAAGCATGAAAAACCACAGATGCCATACGTCCTTTGTGATATTCGCCACTGCCGTAAACATTGAAAAATTTTAAACCTGTCCAAAAATAAGGTTTTTTTTCTTGTTTCAAAACCCACTTGTCAAATTCGTTTTTCGATTCGCCGTAAGGATTCAGCGGTTTAAGTTTTTCGACAATTTCATGAGAATCTTTATAGCCGAGTTCACCCATTCCGTAAGTGGCGGCGGAAGATGCGTAAATCAAAG
>JAOZMN010000530.1 GCA_029934265.1 Bacteroidales bacterium | reverse complement strand
TTATTTGGGATTTTAGTAAATTACTCGCAATGCGACTTTTCGGAGTAGGCTCATTAATTGATTTTTAATTATTTAGTCTAATTATATACAGATGAAAATACTTGTTTTGCCTTCGTGGTATCCGCCCAAAGGAGGACGTTTTTTTAAAGAATTAAATGAAGCCATATCCGAACAAGGAGTTGAAATTGATGTTTTGGTAAATGAAATTATATCTATTAAAGAATTTAATATCAATAAATTAATAAAAAAAAATATCTATACAAACGAAAATGGCTTGAATGTTTACAGAAGTTATTTTTATAATATTCCGAAATTGGATTTTTTCAGTAACAGGCTTTGGATAAAAAATACATTTCGCAGGTATAAAGAATATGTCAAGCAAAACGGACAGCCGGATATTATTCATGTTCACAGCAGTATTTGGGCGGGAGTAACGGCAAGTATTATCAATAAAATTTTTTCGACACCTTATATTATAAGCGAGCATCGCTCTCGTTTTATTTTTAATTCGCCGAAAGCTCGTAAAATGTTGGATAACAGATATATTCCTCTTGTTAAAAAGGCTTTGAAAAATGCTTCCGTAATTACAACGGTTTCACCGGCTTTAAATCCTAAACTGATTGAAATAGAGCCGACTGTAAAAGATAAAATAATTTCTATCCCCAATACAGTCGATGTTGAAGATTTTTTATTTACTCAAATAAAAGAGCCGACAAATAAATTTATTTGGTTTAGTCTCGGAAATTTAACGCAGGTAAAAGGAATGGATATTTTAATTTCGGCTTTTGCGGAAGTTGTCCGGAAATACGGAAATAATGTTGAACTTCGTATCGGTGGAGACGGCGATGAGTATTCTAAATTAAAAAAATTATGTAAATCGTTGAATTTGGAAAAAAAAATTATTTTTTTGAAGAAATTAGACAGAAGAACAGTGATAAAAGAGATGCGAAATACTCATGCTTTTGTACTTCCGAGCCGGTTTGAAGCATTCGGCGTTGTGTATATTGAAGCCTTATCGTGCGGGGTGCCGGTGGTCGGGACAGATGCCGGAGGACAAAGTTCAATAATAAATTCGGAAAACGGCTATCTTGTCGAAACGGAAAATACCCGTAAATTATCGGAAGCAATGCTCGATTTGATGAAAAATTATAACAAATTCAATAAAAAAGAAATCAGAAAATCAGTCATTGAAAAATATGAAAAAAATACTGTCGCAAAAAAATATATTGAATTGTATGCAGACCTTCGTCCGGTTTAATGTTTTTTTACTTGCTATGTGTTTGCAAAATAATTACTTATGTGTAAATAACAGTGATATTTATTTTAAATTTGAAATAAAGGCTCTTTTTAATTATAAAATACTGTAAATGTTTAATATTCAACTTGTAAACAATAGAGGTTTTGAATGGTACAAGAATAAAAATATTTTTGTAAAAGGATATTTTTTTGATGATGAAAATAATTTTATCGAAAGAGAAAATTTGTTACGTTTTTTTGCCGGAATTGAAAAAGAAAGGGATTTTATTCGTAAAATAAAACAGGCAAATGGTGTTTTTTCGGTTGTGATAATTGCAAATAACAGGATTTTTACAGCATCGGATAAAACAAGATTTTTCCCTGTTTTTTATTATTTGTCGGAAAATGAATTATTTATAAGTGATGATATTAAAATAATAAAAAATAAATTTAATAATTGTAAAATTGATAATTTTTCCGCTAAGATATTCAAAATTGCACGCTATACCATAGGAAATACAACTCTGTATGAAAATATTTTTCAAGTTCAATCCGCTGAATATGTAATTTTTGAGAGTAATAAAATTGAAAAAAACGGCTTCTTTTTTTCTTATGCGACTTCATCTTTGAATAATGCCGATTATACCGAATTAAAAAAACAGGCAATTTTTATTTTTGAAAATGCTTTTAAACGTTTGCTCGTTTCATTGAAAAATCGTCCTGTGGCATTACCTTTGAGCGGAGGTTACGATTCTCGATTGATAGCCGTTATGCTCAAAAAATACAATTATGAAAATG
>JAOZMN010000131.1:2588-7772 GCA_029934265.1 Bacteroidales bacterium | reverse complement strand
TATTATAAAACAATTATAAGAAACGATGGCAGAACTTACATTATTTGATGGTTTTAACAGTACCGTTTTTGAAAATGGTAGTATTGAAAATGGTTTTACTTATTGGTGGGCAAGTGATTTAGTAGAATGGTTGGGTTATAGTAATTTAAAAAGTTTACAAAATGCAATTAATAAAGCGACTACTGTATTAACAAATCTACAAGTAAATACTTTAGAGAATATTATTTTTCAATATAGAGAAGATACCAAATGTAATGATTATCGTTTGTCTCGGTTTGCTTGTTACCTTGTTGTAATGAATGCAGATGTAAAAAAAGAAGAAGTTTCAATTGCACAAGCATATTTTGTATCCTTAGCTGGAGCTGTTCAAGATTATTTTAATGAAAGTAAAAAAATAGAAAGAGTAAATGTAAGGGGAGAAATTTCAGTACATGAAACCAGTATATCAGGTACTTTTAAGCAAAGTGGAGGAACACAGTATGGTTTATTTCAAAATGCAGGATACAGGGGTATGTATAATATGAATATTGGTAAATTAAGAGAAGTTAGAAATATAGACGGAAAAAGAAGTCCACTTGATTTTATGGATAGTACAGAACTTGCAGCTAATTTGTTTCGTATAACCCAAACAAATGAAAGAATAAAAAATAAAAATATTAAAGGTCAGAAGAACTTAGAGAAAGCACATAACGAAGTAGGCAAACAAGTTAGGCAAACAATGAAAAAAATAAGTGGAACAGTTCCAGAGCTTTTACCTAAAAAAGAAGACATTAGAACTGTAAAAAAGGAACTCAAAAAAACAAATCGTGAGTTAAAAAAGATTGATAAGAAGAAATAGTGTTTTAATAACAGCAAAAACAAAAAAGCAGATAATGTAAAATTATCTGCTTTTTTTGTTACTATAATAAAGATATATTTAAAAATCAATTTTCACTTCTTGATTTCCTCCAAACCTATTTTTTCCAGCCTGTGCAAATCCATTAGCACAAATAATTTCAGCTTGTACCAAGTGTGCAAAATCCGACTGTCCCAAAAATTTACCCTCTTTTGTTGCTTTGAAAATTTGCACGGTCGAAAGTTTCGGATATTTTGCTTGTATGTTCCTGATGTCGTCCGGTGTCATGTTCATTTCGTTTACGCTGTCGATAATAAGCACATCGAAAAACCGCAGGTCGGACGGCATTTTATCGGCAATGTAAATATTTTTATGAACTGCATTTAAGCGTTTAAATTTCTCTTTTGTAGTTCCGCTTATTCCTTCTTCTTTGGCAAGGAACAATATTTTTAGTCCGTGGTGTTCTGCAAGATATTTCGCAAGATTTACTGCAAGTGTCGATTTTCCTTCACCCGGCATACCGTAAATCATTATATGAAATACTGCGGTCGGGTTGCCGATAAGTCTTTTCCATTGCCCTTTAAAATTTAATGTCTCAAATTTCATATTTGCAAGGTTTTCGGAGCTGACAACTGAACCAAGACCGCTAAGACCTTTTGCAATCATCTTTTTTGCCGGAGTTTTCTTTTTTATGACTTTTTTCACGGTATATTTTGCAGAAAGTTCTTTGAGCGATTTTAATTTTTTTGCCGATATACCAACTTTTACACTCTCTTTATTATCTTTATTCAAGTTGTTGTTAATCAAATGTATTAAAAGCATCTGAATATATTTGAGTTGCGTTACATTCGGGGTTCGCTGTCCGGGACGTGCTTTAAAATCTTCTTGCATTTGAGCTGTAAAATTTCTTAAATATTTCATAGTGCGTTTTTGGTTTGCCATACGCAAAAAAGCACGTATTGAATTTAACCAAACCGGTATAGTTTTGTAGCAAATTTTACCGGTCGAACACGTTTTTTTTGTTTCGGATTTTTTACTGTTTCTTTTTTTATTTGATTTTTTTTCCGGAGCCGATTTTGGTTTTGAAGTTTCAGCTTTTTTTTTGCTTGTACTTTTAGTTTTCGGTTTTGCTGTTGGTTTTTCCTGTGTTTTTTTTGATTTACCGGAACGTACAAAAAAGTTTTGTACTTCTTTTTGAACCTCGTTAAGTTGCTCTATAAAGGTATCAATAACTTTATCTACTTTGTCGCCACCTTGTCCGTATAAATCGTACCAATCTTTTATATCGGCAAATTCTTTCTTTTTTAGTCGAGCGGGTAAAACGCTTTGATTAATTTTTGGATACTCTGTTAGAATGTTTTTGTAAGTAATTTTTTTCATGATAAATTTGATTTTTATAAATTAATGTTTTATTTTTGTAGAAACTTCAATTTTTAAGATAACTGCATGACAATGTAAAAGTCGGCTGAGGGGACGTTTAAAGATTGAAGTTTCTTTTTTTATATAACCGCAAGCCTTTTTTATCCCAATTAATTAGTTGTCTTCTATACTTTCCGTGAATACTTGTTATATCAAAAATATGATATAGTTTGCGTTTTTTCCTTCTGCTTCTTTAAGTTCTATTTCAAGGTTTTTATGACAATTATTTGTAGCTCCCAAGCCTTTTAAAACATCACATCTTTTACGTCTGTTTTGCCAGTAGAAAGAACGTTCCACATCAGTTTCTTTTGTCGCGAGGGTATTACTTGTACGTGCCAGTTCTATTGCTTGCCCCTCTGTACCTTTAAATATTTTTACCGGAATTTCGTAAAAATCACTATGTTGTTTGGAAAGTTTTTTAAAAGCTGCAAGTCGGGAATGTCCGGAAAGAACGTAAAAACGTTGTTTTTTACTATCTCGCCAAACTGTAATCGGGTCAAATTTTGTCCAGTCAAAAGTACCGGTTTCAACTGCTTTAATAATCCGATTTACTGAATCTTCGGAAAAAGCATTTTTACGGTTTTGAAAACGTTTTTCATCAGTAAAAATATTTTTTATATCCATATCGGATATAATTGCTTTTTTAGAGCTTTGTCTTTTTACCTGCTTCGTTTTTTTATTTGTTTTATTAAGTTTTAAACGCAATAACTTTACTTCCGCTTTTGCTTCTGCTTTTAAAAGTCTTAATTTTACATCTTCGGACATTATTTTTAGTTTTTCAAGTTTTTAATCTAATAAAAAAAGAGAAGTGAATAAATTATTACTTTTTCAGGCTTCCGTTTGCACGTCAGGTTTACAAAACCTGCCCTTATAATTTATATCACTTCTCAAAACATGGTATTTTTTATGACTTATATTTTTTTGCTTCTTTCCGATATTTGTATATTCCGTACCATATAACTCCGCCGGCAATTCCTACACCTGCAAGAACAGGAACAATATTTTTTTTGACTTTTAAACCGTATTTCAGAAATAAATTATTATGATATTTTTCATAGTCTTTTACTGATATATAACCGTCTTTATCAAGGTCGAAACCGCTATTTTGTTTTGCAATCTGTCTTGCCCGATTATCGCTTTTTTCTTTGCCGAAAATATAATTTTTGTTATTTACCCAACCTTTTGTAAGTGATGCCGGGTAAAATGTTGTCAGAAATAATTTATACGGCTTGTCGAAAGTTGCACCTCTTTTTTTCCACATCAAATAATATTTTTCCACATAATTCAGTTGAGTTAAATTACTCATCTTTTTCAGCTTATACAGCGTAGTATTAAGGTCAGTTGCAGTATCAGGCATAAATTGTATAAGTCCGACAGCTCCACTGTGAGGATTTGTAATACTCGGACTAAAAGTTCTTGCACTTTCGTGATACATAACCGCCATAAGATAATCGGGTTTTGTTCCGATTTTTCGGGCAATTTGCTTTACTTTATTTACAAATAAAGTTCTGTTTTGCGGGATTTTATTTTCAAATAAAAGCATTTTGCTTGCAGTTTGTAAAGGATTAATAATTGATAAATTTTGATTGCTCAGTACTTGATAAAAACCAATGTCGTCATAATTGACAATGTTTTTACTCGAAAAATTTGCGTTTGCTGCAACCGTTATCGAAAACAGGATCATAAGGAGAAAAATAAATTTTTTCATTTAAAAAAGTATTAATAAAAAATAATTAGTTTTTTTTGGGTTTGAATAAAAAATAAGCTCCGACACCAAGACCGAGAACTGTAAGAGTTCCACCTATTGCAAGCGGTTTTTTATGGTCTTTTACCCATTCTTTCAGACCGTCTAATTGATTAATACGATTAGCGTTTTCGCTTGATATTTTCATAGGTTTACCGTTTAAAAATATCGGGTTTGCATAAATGCTTAGTGCATAATCTTTACCGGCTTTTTTTACGGTTTGTATGTATTCCGGCAAATCATTTGCTTGAATACTGTAAACTTCACCTTTTGAATTGAAGTCTTTTAATGTAGGTAATTGTTTTTGCATAATAATTTTTATTTAATTTCATCTTTACAAAGTCGTCCGTTTTTTCTTTCAAATACTTCTTTGGCATCAACAACCGATGCTCTTAAAATTGCTTCCAACTCATTCAAAAAAGAAGTAACAAGTTGCGTGTTTGAAAGTGAAAAATAAATCGGTAAATTTTTAATGTAATTTAATAAATGTGTGCTGTTATTGTCTATGTAAGTTTTAAAACCAATATCATTTTCATTGTCGCTTCCGTAATAAATTATATTAAAAGTCTTATCGGCTTCAAAACGATTTTCTAATATCTTAAAAAAACTTTCAGATATTAATTTTTTGTTTTCGGTTTCAATTTTTTTTAAGATGCTTAAAAATTCAGTCTGCAAACTAACTGCATTAAATTTATTTATGTTTTTGAAATTATCGTTTAACCATTCTTGAATTACAGAAATAGTCGCATTTATATTCGATAAAAACAGGGCTTCAAAAAATAAACTTTTACGTTCGCAATTATCTGTAAATTTTATATTCTTTGATAATTGTATGTACAATTTTGCAGTATCAAAAATGTAATGTGACAGCAGTTCCGTACCTTTAAACATTCTGAACAATTTTTTTATTCCTTTTAGTAAATTGTCTCTAAATGACTTATCTCTTATTGCTTTTTGTAAAATAAAACTCACGGCTCCTGTCAAAAGAGTTACAAGTGTGGTGAAGTTATCGGGTATTTCCATTTTAATTAATTTCTGTCATTAAATATTGATAAATTGTAATTCCGTTACTGTCGATTGCTGTTTCCAAGAATGATTTAAAACCGTTTGCATCTGTGTTTAATTCCGTTGTTATCTTTTCTTGAAATCGTGAGCTTTCACCGGCATATTTCCAAATATCTAATTC
>JAOZMN010000131.1:0-2488 GCA_029934265.1 Bacteroidales bacterium | reverse complement strand
TTATCTTTTCTTGAAATCGTGAGCTTTCACCGGCATATTTCCAAATATCTAATTCCAAATCCGTAAAACGAAATAAATCAATAGCCGTATCAATTAAATGCGATACATATTCATTAACTCGCATTCTTGAAATTATCACGGCAATTTTTAATTTCCGTGTGTCCATTTCCATTTTTACGATTTGTTCCATTTATGCCGGATACCTTAATTTAATATTAGTAAAACCTATATAACGATAAATTGAATTATCGAAAACCATTTGCGAAGTAGATTTATTTAAAGAAGTATAAAAAACATTTCCGTTTTTCAAGTAAGTAATAGTATTTCCGTATCTTTCTATTGAAAACAAATCACTTTCGTTGTAAGCTCCGTAACTTCCTTTTGAGCTTCCTTTTTCGTAAATGTAGATATTTCCTCCTGTAAAAAATATTGCGTAATCAATGGTGTTATAATAAAAATTCGGGTCTGAATTATCTACACCACACATACCGGCTTCATTGGATTGAACTAATTTTGCATTAAATTTAAGTTCAAAATCTTTGTTTGCAGATACAGTTCCGAAACTTCCGGCTTGATTCCAACCCGATGAATATACATTTGGCATAATTTCACCGATATTTGTTGTAACATTATTTGAAACACGTACCCAGTTAGTTGTACCGTTTCCGGGAATAAGAGTAATGTAATTTGATACTTTGAATGTATCCGGATAAATCTTTCCTGCTATAGCAATATCAAAATCACCAATTACATTGCCGCTTGTAACATTTACTTTAATCGTATTGAAGTCAATATAATTAATTGAATTTACTGTTTGATTTTCAATTAATACAGTTATGCCTGGTGTAAACCATTCGCCTGTTATTGTAATTGTTTCCGTTTCGTTAAGACTGAAATCAGCCCCATTAATGGAATTTACAGCAACAGGGAATTTGTTACAACGCTTACAGAAATATTGATATTCAATAAAATTTGGTTGCATTTTTTAAATTAGTTATTAGTTTTCTAAAGAAACTCTTATAATGTCGTCATTCTCATTATATTCATATCTAACCCGGTGTATATCACGTTCTGATCCGTCGTCGTCAGACACATATCTAACTGCTTTTAAATTGATGTTTCCTGACGGATTTTTGTCGTCAGAGTGTCTGTCTGTACGCGGATAATATTCGTATTGAATATAATAATTTGGTCCTTGCTCTATCCACGAGTCAAGAAATAATCTTCTCTTATCGTTTACTCTGTGGTTTAAATTTATTCCTGCCATCTTGTTAAAATTTTGAAAGTTTATAAATAAAGTTCAGTTATAATAATTAGATTTTTAGTTCCTGAACCTGAAAATTCTATGTTAAAATTATTTGTAATTATTGTATTGGCTGTTCCACCGTAAATTACACTTTCATTTGGTTCTACGATATTGTCATTATCAATAATAACAGTTGTTTCGCCTTTGTTGTGGAAAGCTATTGTTTTAGTTTTATCGGGTATTGCGTTTATTACTGTATCAGCATCAATAGTGATACTATCAAATACTACATCTTTGTTTTCATTGGTACTCATTACACCTACACCGCTTGTATCATCGTCTAAATTTATAATTGTAGAAATACGATAATCAACCGTTTCAATAGTCAGTTTATCATTTGGAAAATCGAAAGTTATTTTATCCGGAAAACTGAATAAATAATTTTCAAAGTCCTTGTATTCAACCGGATTTACTATTTTAAAAAGTCGTATCATAAAGTAAATACCTTTGCTTTTAAAAATTTATTATTTAATTTTTCTGACAATTCTGTTGCAGTTATTTTTTTGACAAATTTAGCTTTTATAAAAATTTTTGAATTGCTGTTTGTCATCTTAACTTCAAGCATTACGCCCCACGAAAGATGAGTTACAATTCTTCCTGTCAATAATAAATTTGAATAAAAGATATTTGTTTTTAATTTTCCGTCAATAAAAACGTCAATCTGTATGTTGTCATCGGAATAATCTGTATCTTGTGTTACATAAAACCAGCCTTTATATTCAGTTGTATTGTCTGTGTCTTTTTTAGGGTCATAATTCGGATTAATTATTTTTAGAAATTTAGCAAAATCGGAAGTTGAAATTTCATTTTTAATATCATCTTTTAAAGAAGTTCTGCCGGTAATTGCTTTGTAACTTTTAGCAACTTTGTTAAAATCAATATGATTATTTCCTATTTCGTAAGTTACAGACCAAAATTCAGTCATGTTTGTATCGTCCGGAAACCAATATGCCTGTCCTGACGGTCGCATAGCAGCATCGTATCTTTGTGCCAGACTTGCATACACGCTTGTATCACTGTCGGCATTTTTCTTTTTGAAATACTTAACAATTTTTTTACCTGCAAGATAAGTTACCAGTCCGCCTGCAACAACAAAAGCACCTATACGCAAAGGTTTGTATGATTTTTGTTTTTCCAAATCATATTTCAAGTCGTTTTCATTACGTCCTTGCTTACTTTGGG
>JAOZMN010000130.1:5247-7796 GCA_029934265.1 Bacteroidales bacterium | reverse complement strand
CAAATGTCTGTAAATTAGTTTATTATAAATAAGTAAATGTGTAGAAACTTTTGCAAGGATACTTACAATCAAAAATAGTCAATCACTTAAAAAGTCCTATACCTTAAATCTCAACATTAAGGATATTTTTATATCAAGTTTACAATACAAATTATATTTTTTATTAACCAAGACCTATTTTACAATGAAAAAAATTAATTTATTTTTAACAGTTGCAATACTGCTCGGTGCTATTATTTTTTACGCTTCATGCTCTAAGGAAGAGGTAAATACCACAACAAATGAACTTACAGAAATTTCCGATGACGATGCTCTTGCCGATGATTTATTTGACGATATACTTTCGCAAGGAGATTCCTACGGAACTTTCGAGAAATCGGGATATGAAAAAGGAGCATGCACACCGGAAATAACAAAAACCGCCAAAGACTCTTTTCCTCGTACCGTTACAATAGATTTCGGAACAACAGATTGTGAAGGCAGATACGGACATCTTCGCAGAGGAAAAATTATTATCACAGAATCCGCAAAACGAACGGAAACAGGGGCTACCTCCACCTTTACTCTTCAAGATTATTATGTGGACGGATATAAAATCGAAGGCACCAGAACCGTTACAAATATGAGCGACTCCATTAATGGTCTGAAAGTAGGAATTACACTTATCGGCGGAAAAATCACGACTCCGGAAGGCAAAGAAATTACAAGAACTGCGACAAGAGCGCGAACTCTTGTTGAAGGACAAGATACTCCACTGAACCTTTGGGACGACAAATGGAGTATAACCGGCGAAGCAAGCGGAGTAAACAGAAACGGGAAATCTTACACTTCGATAATAACAGACGCTCTGCTTATAGACCGTTCTTGCAAATTCAAACTGACCAAAGGTATTGTTACAATTACTTCCGACAAGCATATCCTTGTAATAAACTACGGAGACGGCAGTTGCGACAATGAAACGAAAATTACAATAGACGGTGTTGAGCAAACATCACAGCTGTAAGTTTTATGCAACAAAGTCATATTAAAAAAAACAAATTACTATCTCATTAATTGTCGAGAATTAGTAATTTGTTTTTTTATTTTAAAGATATAAACTTTACTTTTGTAAGATGCAAACAAGACTAAAAAATACAAGAAGAAAACCCGACTGGCTGAAAATACAACTGCCGTCTCATGCAAATTACAAAGAAGTTTTAAAAACCATCGAGAAATATAAACTTAACACAATTTGCACAAGTGGAAAGTGTCCAAACTTAGGTGAATGCTGGGACAGAGGCACAGCTACAATAATGATACTCGGGGATATTTGCACTCGCTCATGTAAATTTTGTGCGGTAAAAACCGGTCGTCCCGAAAATCCGGATATGCAAGAACCCTTAAATGTCGCAAAATCGGTAAAGATTTTAAAACTAAAACATTGCGTACTGACTTCTGTCGATAGAGACGACTTGCCGGACGGAGGTTCCGAAATATGGAATAAAACAATTCAAGAAATTAAAAAACTTAATCCGGATACTACAATCGAAGCATTAATTCCCGATTTTAACGGGGAATCGAAACTTTTACAAAATGTAATAAATGCCAAGCCGGAAGTTATTTCGCATAATTTGGAAACTGTTGAAAGACTTACTCCTTTAATAAGAAGCAAAGCAAAATACAAAAGAAGTCTCAACGTTTTAGAATACATTGCCAAATCGGGAATAAATACTAAATCCGGAATAATGGTCGGAATTGGTGAAACTTTTAACGAAGTACTCCAAACTATGGACAATTTACTTACTGTAGGTTGCAGTATTTTTACTATCGGACAATATCTACAACCTTCAAAAAAACACCTTGAAGTTGAAGAGTACATAACTCCGGAAATTTTCGCAAAGTGGAAAAAAATCGGACTCGAAAAAGGTTTTAAATTTGTGGAAAGCAGTCCTCTTGTACGATCCTCCTATAAAGCAGAAAAACACGTTTAAAAACCGATAACAAATAAGATTAATTTCCAATTATTAATTATTAAAAAAAAAATATTAAAATTATATTTTAATATTTCAAGAAACAAAGAGCTCTTACTTCTCTGTATTTAAAAGGATTCTATCAATTATAATCATAAGCCTTTGTTCTTAAAAAAATAAAAATAGCAATTATTCATAAAGTAAATTTTTATTAGAATATAATAGTATTACCTTTGTAGCGAATTTTTTAATCACAAGTAAAATTATTATTATAATGAAAAAAGGAACAGTAAAATTCTTCAACGAAACAAAAGGTTTCGGTTTCGTAATCGATGAAGATTCAAAAGAGGAGTATTTCGTACATGTATCGGGATTAGTAGATAGAATTCAAGAGGGAGACTTGGTAGAATTTGATTTACAAGAAGGAAAAAAAGGATTAAATGCAGTAAATGTTAAAGTTGTTTAATTAGCGTTTAATCTTTAAGATTTTTAAAGCCTGTCGTGTTACGACAGGCTTTTTTTATAATCTCACAAAAAAAGGAACTGGCGATTTTAAGTTGAAGCAGTATAACCACCGAGGCGTCTTATGGCCAACCGATA
>JAOZMN010000130.1:0-5237 GCA_029934265.1 Bacteroidales bacterium | reverse complement strand
AGTGTTATGGTAGTGTCTTTTTAAAATGTATACTAAAAAAAAACCGAACGTAATAGTTCGGCTTTTTTTTAATCTTTTTTCTCCGTCTCATCGACTTTTAAGTCTTTTGTATCTTCTTCTGTCTTATCTACGATTTTCTCTTCTTCTGTCTCAGTTACTTTATTTTCCGTTACCGCTTTTTTCTTTCCTCTTCGAGAGCGTTTTTTACCTTTCGGTTTAGCAGAACTGTCCAATACATAAGTATCATTATAATCAACTAACTCGAGTATGCACATATCTGCATTATCACCCAGTCTGTTTCCTGTTTTAAGAATTCGAGTATATCCGCCGGGACGTTCCCCAATAGTCTGTGCTACATCTCTAAAAAGTTCAGAGACAGCATATTTGTCTTTTAAATACGAAAACACAACCCGACGAGAATGAGTAGTATCATTTTTTGCCTTCGTAATAAGAGGCTCGACATACTTTTTCAAAGCTTTTGCTTTTGCAACAGTTGTAGATATTCTCTTATGCTCAATTAACGAACCTGCCATATTTGAAAGCATGGCTTTTCTATGTGCAGATTTCCTGCTAAGATGATTAAATTTCTTTCCGTGTCTCATTTTTCTACTCTTTGTCTAATTTATATTTTGATACTTCCATTCCAAAATTGAGCTTCATTACTTCAAGTAAATCATCAAGCTCAGATAAAGATTTTTTTCCGAAGTTTCTAAATTTAAGTAAATCATTTTTATTATATACAACTAATTCTCCAAGCGTATCTACATCAGCCGCTTTAAGACAGTTCAAAGCTCTTACGGACAAGTCTAAATCTACAAGTTTTGTTTTAAGTAACTGTCGCATATGTAACAATTCTTCATCAAACTCATCATTTTCTCTTTTTTCTTCCGAATCAAGCGTTATTTTTTCATCAGAGAAAAGCATGAAGTGCTGTATAAGTATCTTTGCAGCTTCTTTTAATGCTTCTTTGGGGTGTATCGAACCGTCTGTTTTTATTTCAAAAACCAGTTTTTCATAATCAGTTTTTTGTTCAACACGATAATTTTCTACTCCGTATTTTACATTCTTAATGGGAGTATGAATTGAATCTATCGGTATTACTCCAAATTCAACTGTTTTTTCTGTATTTTCTTCCGCAGGAACATATCCCCTACCCTTACTTACAGATATTTCTATCTGTAAATTGACTTCGGGGTTCATATTACAAATAAGCAAATCCGAATTTAATACTTCAAAATTAGAAATAAACCCTGATATATCTCCTGCGGTAAAAGTTTCTTTACCCGATACTTGTATTATTGCTTTTTCATTCTCCACATCATCAATTATTCTTTTAAACCTTATCTTTTTAAGATTTAGAATAATTTCGGTAACATCTTGGACAACTCCGGTAATTGTAGAAAACTCATGGTCTATTCCTTCAATTTTAACCGCTGTTATTGCAAATCCTTCAAGCGAAGAAAGTAAAATCCTCCTCAAAGCATTCCCTATAGTTATCCCATACCCCGGTTCAAGTGGTCTGAATTCAAACTTCCCTACATAGTCTGTTGCTTCCAACATGACAACCTTATCCGGTCTTTGAAATGCCAATATAGCCATAAGTTTAATAAGTATTTTATTTAGAATATAATTCTACGATTAATTGTTCCTTAATATTTTCCGGAATGTCCTCTCTTTCAGGAACACTCACATATTTACCTGTCATTAAAGAATTATCCCATTCAACCCAGTTGTATCTTGAGGAATTGTTAGAAGCCAACGAGCCGGATATTACTTCCAGTGATTTGGATTTTTCTCTTATTCCGACTAAATCACCCGGTTTTAATAATCTTGACGAAATATTACAAATATCTCCATTAACAAGTACGTGTCTGTGACCAACTAACTGTCTTGCTCCTGCTCTTGTCGGCGACAACCCCATTCTAAACACAACATTATCTAATCTGGACTCCAACAGTTGCAGTAAAATTTCACCCGTAACACCCTCTTTACTTGCTGCTTTTTTAAATAAATTGGAAAATTGTTTTTCAAGAACACCGTAGGTATATTTTGCTTTTTGTTTTTCTTTCAGCTGTACACCGTATTCTGAAACCTTTCCTCTTCTTTTATCAGGTCCGTGTTGTCCCGGAGGATATTTCTTTTTTTCAAAATATTTATCGGGTCCGTAAATTGCTTCACCAAATTTACGTGCTATTCTTGTTTTTGGTCCTATGTATTTTGCCATTTTAATTTATGTATCAGCTTATTAAAGCTATTTATTTTATCTTAATAAGGTCTTACTTATTTAATGTTGCTTACGCACTCATGCAATATTTATAACCTAAAAGTTTACAAAAAGTATGTATGAAACTTAATTACCGATTCTAATTTTAAGCAAATTAAACTCTTCTTCTTTTAGCCGGACGACAACCGTTATGCGGTAAAGGAGAAACATCTGTAATTTCTGTAACAACAACTCCTGCTGAATGTATCGCTCTTATAGCAGCTTCTCTTCCGTTTCCCGGCCCTTTTACCCAAACCTTCACCTTTCTCAAGCCTGCATCATGAGCAACTTTCGTACACTCTGTAGCAGCAACTTGCGCAGCATAAGGAGTGTTTTTCTTAGAACCCCTAAATCCCATTTTTCCTGCCGAAGACCACGAAATAACCTGACCGTTCTTATTAGCAAGTGTTATTATTATATTATTAAACGAAGAGTGAATGTAAGCATTACCAAGAGCTTCAACTTTTACTACACGTTTTTTAGTTACTTTTGTTTTCTTTTTTGCCATTTTAATCTCTATTTAACCGCTTTCTTTTTATTTGCAACTGTTTTTTTCTTACCCTTTCTGGTACGACTATTATTTTTTGTTTTTTGCCCCCTTACAGGCAAACCAATTCTATGTCGTATTCCTCTGTAACTACCAATGTCCATTAATCGTTTAATGTTCATTTGTACTTCAGAACGCAATTCTCCTTCAATTGTCAGCTCATCAGAAATAATTTTTCTAATTTTAGCTGTTTCGTCATCGTTCCACTCGAAAACTTTCTTGTCCAAAGACATTCCGGCTTTTTGTATAATTTTCTTTCCTGTACTTCTTCCTATTCCGTAAATATAAGTCAAAGCTATTTCACCTCTTTTTTTGTCAGGTATATCGACTCCCGCTATCCGTGCCATATAAATTATTTTTGATATTTATTTTTGTCTTTGCTTAAACTTCGGATTTTTTTTGTTTATCAAGTATAACCGACCCTTTCGTCTTACTATTTTACAATCCGCACTGCGTTTCTTAATTGATGTTCTTATTTTCATAACTAAATTAAATAATTTTCTATTTATATCTAAATGTTATACGTCCTTTCGATAAATCATAAGGAGATATTTCAACTTTAACTTTATCACCGGGCAATATACGTATATAATGTAATCGCATTTTTCCGGATATGTGTGCCGTAATAATGTGTCCGTTCTCAAGTTCTACTCGAAACATTGCATTCCCAAGCGACTCAGTAATCACGCCATCTTGCTGTATAGAAGGTTGTTTTGCCATATTTTTTTTACGAAGTCCTCTTTTTTGAGGCTGAATAGTATATTAAATATTGAAATAAATTCCCACCTTCCTTACATTCCTGATGCTGTCGCTCCGGTTCGTCCCGCAATTCTTCCGGATTTCATTAATCCGTCATAATGTCTCATCAATAAATGGGATTCAATTTGTTGTAAAGTGTCAAGTACAACCCCTACAAGTATAAGTAAAGAGGTTCCTCCGAAAAAAGCTGCAAATTGATTATTAATTCCGGCTATCATTGCAAACGCCGGTAATATCGCCACTAAAGCAAGAAAAACAGAACCAGGCAAAGTTATTCGAGACATTACCGTATCCAAAAACTCAACAGTTTTCTTACCGGGTTTAATTCCCGGAATAAAACCTCCATTTTTCTTCATATCCTCCGCCATTTGAGTCGGATTAACTGTAATAGCAGTATAAAAGTAGGTAAATAAAACTACCATTATTCCAAAAGTGAAATTGTACCAAAACCCTGTAAAATCAGCAAAAGCAGCAGCAATACCTGTTGTTGCATCTGTATTAAAACCTGCCAACATCATAGGAATAAACATCAAAGCTTGTGCAAATATTATAGGCATTACCCCTGCCGCATTAACTTTTAAAGGTATATATTGTCTTGCTCCTCCATATTGTTTGTTTCCAACAATTCGTTTTGCATATTGTACAGGTATCCGTCTCACAGCTTGCACCAGTGCTATCGTTGCCACAAACACAACAAACATAACCACCATTTCTGCAATAAATACAATCATTCCACCTCCTTGTGCTTCTGTTCTCGATAAAAATTCAGCAACAAAAGACTGCGGTAAACGAGCAATTATACCTATCATAATCAATAAAGAAATACCATTTCCTATTCCTTTATCCGTGATACGTTCTCCAAGCCACATTGTAAACATGGTTCCTGCAACGAGAACAATAACAGACGAAAACCAAAATATCCAAACACTACTTTGCATTGCAAATGCAGAAGCTGGTATCTGAGCGTGTAAATTTGCCAAATATCCGGGAGCCTGTCCAAGTGTAATAGCTACTGTCAGTAAACGAGTAATTTGATTAATTTTTTTCCTGCCACTTTCTCCTTCTTTTTGCAACCGCTGAAAATAAGGAACTGCCATTCCCAAAAGCTGGATTACAATAGAGGCCGAAATATAAGGCATTATCCCTAAGGCAAAAACAGACGCATTAGCAAATGCACCTCCGGAAAACATATTAATCAATCCCAAAATACCCTTACCTGCCTGTTCTTGAAAAGCTCCAAGTTGTGTCGGGTCAATTCCCGGTATAACAACATGTGCACCAAGTCGGTAAATTAATATAAGACTAAGAGTAGCAATTATCTTATTGCGTAAATCCTCAATCTTATAAATATTTCTTAAAGTGTTTATTAAACCTCTCATTAGTTTTTTTTTGCGTATTTTTTAAGGCTTTTTATTGCGGAGATTCACAAATTCTTGTGTAAAACCGATACAAGCTTCATATAAAGTTAAAATAACTACGATACTACCTCTGCTACTCCTCCCAATTCTTCAATTGCAACTTTTGCAGTCTTAGAAAAGGCATTGGCTTTTATATTAACCTTCTTACTTAATTTACCTGTATTTAAAATCTTAACTTTACGATTTTTAGAAACAATACCGTACTCTATCAAATTTTCAATTGATAATTCATCAAGATTATGCTCTACTT
>JAOZMN010000529.1 GCA_029934265.1 Bacteroidales bacterium | reverse complement strand
TGTAATTCAAATATTTAGCTTTGTTAATTTTTGTTAAATCAAACCCTAAGGGTCTGATTTTGAAAAAATATACTTTTTAGACTGAACTCAAACATAGTTTCTTTGTACTTGTGAAGTCCAATTATTGAAAAACCGATGCAAGTCGTTAATTGTCAGATACATAACGACTAAAAGTATTAAAACAGACGGAGGTTTGTATTTATTCAAAATTATATAAGAGTTCGGTATAAAAAGACCCTTAGGGTTTGATTTAACAAAATATGACAAATCTAAATATTTAATTTACAGATTGTTACTAAAAACCCTAAGGGTCTGATTTCGAAAAAATCTACTTTTTAGACTGAACCCATATAAGTTCAGTATAATCTATTTTTTAGACTGAACTCATCTATAAAACAAAAAAAAGTTTAAATTTGCAACTTGTTTTTAAATTGGAAAAAATGACAACATACGCAATACAAAAAATGATACGGTATTTTGAAGCCGATGTCAAAAGAATAAACCATGCACTCAAAGTTTACGGATTTGCGAGTACGATAGCGAGAGAGGAAAATCTTAGTAAAAATGAAATTTTAATTGTTGATATAGCAGCCGTTTTGCACGACATCGGAATTAAAGAAGCCGAAAAAAAATATAATTCTTGCAAAGGTCATTATCAAGAAATTGAAGGTCCGCCGGTTGCACGTAAATTGCTTTCGGAAAGTAATTTAAAACCTGAAATTATCGACAGAGTAAGCTATCTTATCGGAAATCATCATTCTTATGACAAAATTGATGGACAAGATTTTCAAATTCTTGTTGAAGCTGATTTTTTGGTGAATATATTTGAAGCAAAAATGTCTGAAGAAACAATTAAAAATGTTCGACAAAAATATTTTAAAACAAAAACAGGCATCGAAATTATTGAAAGCATGTATTAGTTCAGTGTAAAAAGACCCTAAGGGTTTAATTTAACAAAAATTAATAAATATAAATATCTTATTTACTGATGTTTACTTCAAACCCTTAGGGTCTGCTTACCGAAAAATACGATGTGCCGTCAGGTGTTTTTGCATAGTAATCATCATCTTGGATGTTAAGATTTAATTTTAAATCCCACAATGTAGGTTTGATAATTTCAAAAATTAAAAATATGGAAATTAATACAAAACGTTTTCAAGAATTTATTGAAAATATCAGGACAGAATTTGTTGAATTTAATAAATCCGATACAGTAATATATATACAAAAAGTTGTAAATTACGTCGAGCAATTTTATATTGAAAATAACATACCGGATTTTGATATTTTTATAGAAAAAGCCTATCAAATTTCGGAAATATTAGCGATAAATTCAGGTTTCGGATACAATACATTATTGGCTTCGATATTGTATAATACAATTCCGGATAAGAAAATCGACAAGCAAGAAATAGAAAAATTATTTTCAAAACAAGTGGCAAATGCTCTTGAAGGTTTATATAAATTACCGATAATTAAAACAGACAAGTTTTCAAAAGACCCTGAGAATTTCATAAAATTATTACTTTCGATTACCGGAGATGTCCGTGCTTTGCTTATCCGACTTGCAGTTCAGGTATATGCGATGAGAAATATTGAAAATTTGTCGGAAGAAAAAAAAATTATTGTTTCCGGACAAACCGCAAAACTTTTCGCACCGCTTGCACATCGACTCGGACTTTACAAAATAAAAACCGAACTCGAAGAGTCGTCGATGAAATATACAGAACCGGTGATGTATAAATTTATTGCCGAAAAATTGAGCGAAACCAAAGAGAAGCGAGATTTATATATAGAAAATTTTATCACACCTGTATCGAAAAACTTAAAAAAAGCCGGTCTGAAATTTAGTATTAAAGGACGACCAAAATCAATTTTTTCGATATGGAAAAAAATGCAAAAACAAGAAGTTCCTTTTGAAGAAGTTTATGATTTATTTGCAATAAGAATAATTATAAAATGTGAATACGAACAAGAAAAAGAACAATGTTGGAAAGCATATTCAATAATTACCGACTCATATACTCCAAATCCAAAACGTTT
>JAOZMN010000129.1 GCA_029934265.1 Bacteroidales bacterium | reverse complement strand
CAATGAGAGCAAATAAATTATTGAAAAATTTAATAAAAGAAAGAAAAAATGTCGCACTTATTGTCGATGAATTTGGCGGTACTTCCGGAATGGTTACAATAGAAGATATTATTGAAGAAATATTCGGCGAAATTGAAGACGAACATGATACAAAAGAACTTACGGAAAAGAAAATATCCGAAAACGAATATATTTTTTCAGGCAGGCTGGAAATAGACTACATAAATGAAAAATATAATTTGAATTTATTTGTATCGGAAGACTATGAAACCATTGCAGGATATATTTTCACAAAACACGGAAAGGTACCAAAAGAAAATGAAATAATTAATGACGCAGATATTTCTTTTGAAATTATAAAAGTAAACGGTCCGAAAATTGAAACCGTAAAATTGAAAATATCCCGATAAAAAAGATACTAAAGGTTTAATTTAACAAAAAGTGAAAAAGACAAAATGTTTTATTTACAGTTATTTACGTCAAACACTTGGGTCTGCTTATCGAAAAAACACTCTTTTTACTCAGATTTCTTTAATTTAGTTATTCTGATTTTTATTTTCAAAAGGAAAGAAAACTCACAACTTCAAAAATAACAACATATATGATTGATAATTTAAAACACGAATGCGGAATTGCACTTTTACGTTTATTGAAACCGGAAGCGTATTATAAAGAAAAATACGGAATAAGTAATTTTGGTTTGAATAAGTTGTATTTGCTTATGGAAAAGCAACATAACAGAGGGCAAGATGGAGCCGGCGTTGTGAATTTAAAAATAGGAATGTCTCCCGGTAAAAAATATATTTTTCGTGAGCGTTCCAACAAAGAACAACCAATAAAAGACGTTTTCGACAGAATAAGATTAAGAATAGATACCGCTTCCGACCATACAAGCAAAAAAGGAGAAACAACCGATAATATGCCCTTTGCCGGAGATTTATTTTTGGGACATTTACGTTACGGAACTTTCGGAAAAAATAATATCGACAGTGTACACCCTGTTATGCGTCAGAATAATTGGAAGACACGCAACTTAGTTGCCGCAGGAAATTTTAACCTGACAAATGTCGATGAAATTATCGAAAATCTGATAAGCATAGGACAGCACCCCAAAGACCATTCCGATACTGTTACAATTTTAGAAAATATAGGACATTTTCTTGATGAAGAAAATCAAAGACTTTTTGAAGAATTTCATAAAAAGGGATATACAAACATAGAAATAACCGAACTTATACGTAAAAATTTAGACATTCCGAAAATCCTTCGTTCTTCAAGCAAAAAATGGGACGGAGGATTTGTCGTTTGTGGATTAATCGGACACGGAGATGCTTTTGTAATGAGAGACCCGGCAGGAATCAGACCGGCTTATTATTATCATAACGACGAGTTCGTTGTCGTAACTTCCGAACGTCCCGTAATTCAAACCGTACTTGATGTTGAATATGACCAAGTTAAAGAAGTAACTCCCGGTTGTGCCGTGATTATTAAAGAAAACGGTACCGTTTCGGAAGAACGAATTTTTGCTCCGACAGAAATAAAAGCCTGCTCTTTTGAGAGAATTTATTTTTCGAGAGGAAGCGATAAAGAAATATACCAAGAAAGGAAAAATCTTGGAAAGTATATCACCAAAGAAGTACTGGAGACAATAGATTATGATATAAAAAACAGCGTATTTTCATTTATTCCCAACACTGCCGAAACCGCTTTTTTGGGTATGATAAAAGAAGCCGAAAAAATATCTTTAAAACGAAAAATAGACAGACTTTTTGAAGAAAAAACAAAAATTTCCAAAGAAGATATATCCGCTGCCTGTTTGGAAAATATCAAAATAGAAAAACTTGCAATCAAGGACGTAAAAATGCGGACTTTCATTACAAAAGACGATGACAGAGATGACTTGGTCGGACACGTTTATGACATAACTTACGGAACAATAAAAGCCGGCAAAGATAACCTTATAATTATAGATGATTCGATAGTCAGAGGAACAACCCTTAAAAAAAGCGTAATAAGAATACTTGACAGACTTTCTCCCAAAAAAATAATTGTTGTTTCATCTTCACCTCAAATTCGTTACCCCGATTGCTATGGAATAGATATGGCAAAACTTGGCGATTTTATTGCTTTTAGAGCAGCAATAGCACTTCTTAAAGAAACCGGAAGAAGTAATATTATAGATGAAGTTTATCAAAAATCGAAAGCTCAAATCAATAAGCCCAAAGAAGAAATTAAAAATTATGTAAAAGAAATATATAAGCCTTTCAACAACAAGCAAATTTCAAAAAAAATCGCTGAATTAGTTACCGCTCCGGACGTAAAAGCAGAAGTTGCCATTGTCTATCAAAACATTGAAAATCTGCATAAAGCCTGCCCCAAAAACAAAGGTGATTGGTATTTTACCGGAAATTATCCGACTCCGGGCGGAAATAAAGTTGTAAATAAAGCATTTGTCAATTTTGTGGAAGGAATAGAAGAAAGAGCTTATTAAAAAAATATCAAAAAAAATGATTTTCATCTGTTTATAATTTGTAACACTCTGAAAATAAGTAATGAAAGCATAATCATCTTCTTGGGTGTTAAGATTTAATTTTAAATCCCACAATGTGGGTTTCATCAAAATAAAAAAAATAAAAAAAATAAAAAATAAACCGGCATTATTTTAGCCTATAGTAAAAATATACAAAATCATCGGTTTACCTGTGATTTTGGACTGTAAAAAATGGCATAGTCGGTAATGATTATTTGATTTTTTTTATAGTTTAAGTTACTTTTGCACACTATTTGTATATATTACTTTCGTGGCTGAAATAATAAAAAACATAACACAGAAATTTAAAGTCGAATTCGGCAGAGAAAATGTAAGGGAAGCAATAATCGTTACATTATTTTCTTATACCGGAATGTTCGCTTTATTTTTATTTGGAACTCTTCGTCTTATACACTCCGAACTTCAAAAAGCAATAGCAATATATACCGTTTTTTTGATAATTTTAATTAATCTTATCATATTCAAAAAAAAGAAAAAAATTGTATTTGCATCTTATGTCGTCACTTCTATAATATTTATTTTAATGTTTTCTATTTTTTCTTTTATAGGAAAAGACGGAACAGGTTTGTATTGGTACTATACTTATCCTTTATTTTCAATATTGTTGCTCGGAAACAGAAAAGGAACTTTATCTTCATTGATATTGATAATAATAACGGCATATTTTGTAGTATATCCCATCGATTTTATGATAGAATATCCTCATAAAATACTAATCCGAGTAGTTTTTACATATCTTTTTGTAGTCGTTCTGACAAATATCTTTGAATATACTCGTTTCAAAACAGAAAAAGCATTTGAAAAAATGTATAACGATAAGTCAGTATATCTCGACAAAACATTGCAACAGCAAGAAGAAATACTTTCGATAAACGATGACCTGAAAAAAACACAAAAGAAAATTCAAGCACAAGCCTCTCTCGCAGAAATTCTCAAAACAGTAACAAAACATGATATTTCGTTGAATGATTTTTTGCAGGATGCACTTGATGCTATTTTAGAACTGCCGAGTATGAATCTTATCGGGAAGGGCTGTATTTTTCTTACCAATGAAGACGGTAATCTTGAACCGGCTGTTCAAAAAGGACTTGATGAATACCTTGTTGAAAATTGTAAATTAATAAAACCCGGAGAGTGTCTGTGCGGGAAGGCTTTATTGCAGAAAAAAACTCTTTTTAATAATAAATTTGTTGCCGGTCATAAACTCCAACCGACAAAAATTGAAAAACACGGACATTATAACATTCCTTTAATTTTTAGCAATAAGGTTCTTGGCGTTATTAATTTGTATGTACCTTACGGATATGTAAAAGATGATGCGCATACATCTTTTTTGGAAAATACGGCAATAGTTATAGCCGCCGAAATAAAAAAACAACAGCTTAAAAAAATAAATCTACAACAAGCCGAAGAACAGATAAAATTATATGAAGAATTAAAAGAAACAAACAATGAAATAACGGAAGGAATAAATTATGCCCAAAAAATACAAAGTGGTCTTTTTCCTGATAAAAAAACAACAGAAAATTTACTTGGAGAACATTTTATTTATCATGTATCCAGAGATGTTGTAGGAGGCGATTTTTATTATATGACAAAAATCGGAAACAAACTGTTTTTTACCGTAGCCGATTGTACCGGACATGGTGTTGCCGGTGCTTTCCTTTCGATACTCGGAGTTACTTTTTTAACTCAAATTATAAAAAAAGAAAGAATTTTTGAATCTGATAAGATTTTAGAAAAACTCAGAGCCGAAATTAAAAGTATTTTTAATCAATTCGGAAATAATAACAGAAACGGTATGGATATGGCTTTATGCGGAATAAATACCGATACAAATATTATGCAATTTTCCGGAGCATATAATTCTCTTTTTATAATAAGAAACCGTGAATTGTTTGAAATTAAAGGGACAAGGTGTCCGATAGGATTACATAAAAGAGAAAAAGAATTTGAAAAATCGACAGTCGAATTAGAAGACGGAGACTGCATATATATATTTTCAGATGGTTATTTCGACCAGTTCGGAGGCTTGGAGCAAGGAAGAGAACAAAAATTCAAAAAACAAAGATTAAAAGATTTACTTTTGCTTATAAGTCAAGAGCCGATGCAAGTACAAAAACAAATACTTTCTTATACTTTTGATAAGTGGAAGGGTAATCTGCAACAATTCGACGATGTTACAGTTCTCGGAGTAAGGTGGAAAATAAATAAATGACGAAAAATTTATTTTAAAATAAAAAAGTTGTATTTTTGCGTAAATAATAGAAGAGTTCGGTATAAAAAGACCCTTAGGGTTTGATTTAACAAAATTTAACAAATCTAAATATTTGATTTACAGCTTTTTAATTAAAAACCTAAGGGTCTGATTGAGAAAAAATATACTTTTTAGACTAAACTCATAGAACTAAGGTCTTTGGCTTAAAAAAATATCAAAGACCCGAATTAAATTTATGACAATTCAGCAGATAAAACAACGTTTCGGTATTATCGGAAACTCTCCGGAGCTGAATCGTGCCATTGATATTGCTTCGCAAGTTGCACCTACCGACCTTACCGTATTGGTTACGGGAGCGAGCGGAGTGGGGAAGGAAATTTTTTCGCAAATAATACACAAATTCAGTGCAAGAAAACACGGTTCGTATATTGCCGTAAACTGTGGAGCAATTCCCGAAGGAACGATTGACTCTGAACTTTTTGGACACGAAAAAGGAGCATTTACCGGAGCAAACGACAGCCGAAAAGGGTATTTTGAAGTTGCCGACAAAGGTACTATCTTTCTTGATGAAGTAGGAGAGTTGCCACTTTCTACGCAAGTCCGATTACTTAGAGTAATTGAAGCCGGAGAGTTTATAAAAGTAGGCTCGTCGAAAATACGAAAAACCGATGTTCGGATTATTGCCGCCACAAATCGGAATTTTATAAAAGCCATAGAGGAAGGAAAATTCAGAGAAGATTTATATTACAGGCTCAGTACCGTACCAATATCAGTACCTGCACTTCGCAAAAGAAAAGAAGACATAACTTTATTATTCAGAAAATTCGCACAAGATTTTTCGGAAAAATATAGAATGCCACCGGTCAGACTTACAGAAAACGCCCAAAAAACATTACTGAACTATCGTTGGCCCGGCAATATCAGACAGCTTAAAAATGTTACCGAACAAATTTCGATAATCGAGCAAGAAAGAATAATTACAGGTGAAATTTTATCTAAATATTTACCGGCATTCGGAAATTCAAATTTGCCTGCTTTGTACAGTTCGGTAAATAAAGAAGAATTTTCGTCCGAACGAGAAATTTTATATAAAATTTTGTTTGATATGCGAAACGAAATAAACGAACTTAAAAGTATCGTAAACGAATTTGCAGGAAGACGAAAAGTTAATATCGAACCAAATAATGATTTTTTTAACACCGAAAATAATTATACAGAAGAAGACGTTTTTATTGGAAATGTACAAAAAGAAAATTTGCATCGGTATGAACGTGAGCAAAATAATCAAATCGAAGATACCGAAGAAATTGTAGAAGAGTCTTTATCCATACGCAGTAAAGAAATTGAACTTATAAAAAAAGCATTAGCCAAACACAAAAATAAACGAAAATACGCAGCCGAAGAACTCGAAATATCCGAAAGAACACTTTACCGAAAAATAAAAGAATATAGTATTGATTAATTTAGTAAAATCACAATTTTACAACTTCAAAATTTCAAAACTTTAAAATTTGAATAACGAATATGTTTGATAAAATTAAATTATATTTGTCTTTTTTCATAATACTTATTACTTTTGAGGCGTGTATATCTGTAAGTTATACTTTTACAGGAGCCTCGATAGACGAAAAAGACAAAACATTTTCGGTAAAATATTTCCCTAACAGAGCATTGCTGGTGAATCCGAATTTGAGTCAGCAATTTACTGAAATGATGAAAGATAAATTTGTTTCGCAAACATCTTTGGAACTTGTGAGCAAAAACGGAGACTTGCATTTTGAAGGCGAAATAAGTGATTATAAAACCGAGCCGATGGCTATTACGCAAGGTCAAACGGCACAAACAAACAGATTGACAATAAGCATCAGAGTTTCCTACGAAAGCAAAAACGATGAAGATGTAAATTTTGAAAAAACATACACAAGATACGCCGATTATCCGAGTGAAAAAACACTGACAGAAGTCGAAGACGGACTTGTAAATGAAATAATAGAACTGATAACCGATGATGTTTTTAACGATTCTGTTGTAAATTGGTAAATAAGTAATTGACTGTTTTTGATTGTCGATTTATGATTTTGCTTTCGCCTTATTAATAGGATTTTTATAAATATTGTATATACCAATAATTTTGTCACAGTACTTAAAGTAAAACTTTGATATATACAGAAATTTAACAAACTATTGATTTTTTAGTTAATCAAAATTTCACAATTTAAATTCCCCTGCACAATGGATACAAAAAAAATAATTAAATACATGGGAGATCCCTGTTTAATGGGAGATAAAGAATATAAAGAATTAAAAGAAGTATTAAATAAGTTTCCTTTTTTTCAAACAGCACATTTGCTTTTTGTACACGTTGCTTGTCGGGTAAATCACAAAGAAGCAGATTCTTTTATAGATAAATCCGCTGTTTTTGTTTCCGACAGGAGAATTTTGAGAAATGTTGTAAAAGAAGAGGATAAAATTATTCTTGCTGAACAGATTGTTCCGGTAAAAGAAAAAAATATTGAAAAAAAAGAACCAAAAATAACCGATACAAATAAAACAAGTATCGTTCCTCCTGTAACGGAAAATAAAGCAACTCAAATCGACAAAAAAGTTGATATTCCCCCTGTAAAGGAAAACAAAAAAACTCAAATTGATAAGAAAGTTGATATTCCTCCGGTAACGGAAAACAAAGCAACTCAAATCGACAAAAAAGTTGATATTCCTCCGGTAACGGAAAACAAAATAAGCAAAACGAAAACCTTAAAAGACAACCCGAATCTTGCAGATAATATTTTAATGAAAATTAAAATGTTGGAAAAACAAGAAAAAAACAAAATAGAAGGGACTAAAGGAAATAAACTTTTAATAACGGTAGGAAAATCTACAAAAGTAGAAGTGGAAAAATATGCTTCCGACTCTACTCGAAGAAAAAAAACAAGTAGAACGACCACTTATACGAAAGTAACAAAAGACGAAAAAGGAAACAAAAAAGAAGAAACCGTCAATAAAAAACAACCGAAGGGAAAAGAAGTTGTTACAAT
>JAOZMN010000528.1:1406-2046 GCA_029934265.1 Bacteroidales bacterium | reverse complement strand
AAAACACATATCATGCTATTAGTTAGTGTGTTATATTAAATAACAAGTCTATTATGTGTTTCGTTAATTATTACATTTTAATTTATAAAAACCCTACTTTATTTTTAATTTTATTTTATATTTGTACAAAATTTTATTTTTTCCGGAAAAATTGTTAAATTTTAAATTTACATATAACTCACCATATTAAACAAGTCTTAAATCTTTAAAAATTAACCAAAATCACCAGATTAAACAAACATGAAAACATTATTTACAGTTGCGATATTATTGACAAGTTTGTTCGTATTTTCGCAAGAAAAAGAAGGTATTAAATTTGAGCACACAAGTTGGAAAGAAATACTGAAAAAAGCAGAGAAAGAAAATAAAATTATAATGCTCGACGCATATACTTCGTGGTGCGGTCCCTGTAAATATATGGCAAAAAATGTCTTTACAGATAAAAAAGTCGGAGAGTTTTATAACAAAAATTTTGTTTGTGCTAAAATTGACATGGAAAAAGGCGAAGGTCCGAAATTGGCAAAAAAATATAAAGTACAAGCATACCCGACAATACTTTTTATTAACAGCAAAGGCGAAAAAGTACATCTCGGAGTAGGAGCTTCGGGTACAGACGAATTTATTTCGCTTGGAGAAACGG
>JAOZMN010000528.1:0-1396 GCA_029934265.1 Bacteroidales bacterium | reverse complement strand
TTTGAACAGTAATGGTAATTTTGCATATTTTGTGAATAATTACGATAAAAATAAAAATGACACAAAATTTATCGTCAATTATTTTAAGGTAATGGCAGATGCAAACGAAAATTTTGATACTCAATTTAAAGAGTATATTGAAAATCAAGAAGAAAAAGATTTTTTGAATGAAATAAACTGGGAAATTATAAAAAAATACAGTAATGACTTAAATTCAAAAGAAATAAAATATTTACTTGCCAATGAAAAACAATTTGCGGACAAATACGGTAAAGACGTAGATTCAAAAATATACAGTTTGTATAAAAACGAATTATTTAAAGTATTCAAAAATCGAAGTTTGAAAAAGGAAATATACGAAAAAGCAAAAAAAGATTTTGAAAAATATAATTATTCCAAACAAAAACGTCTTTTTTTAGATGCTGACCTTATTTGGTATGAATATTTTGAAGAAAATCCCGTAAAGTACAAAGAACTTGCTTTCAAATTATTTAACGAATACGATGTAAATGATGATAGTTTTCTTAATAAAGTTGCGTGGGATATATATGAAAAATCAGACGACAAAAAAGATATAGAAATCGCTGTAAAAATGGCACGAAAGTCTGTTAAACTGAATAGTGCAGATTACAACAACGATACATTGGCGGCACTTCTGCAAAAATCAGGACAATACAAAGAAGCCGAAAAATACGCAATAGAAGCCTTGCGACTTGCAAAAGAAAATAAACAACCATTAAAAGATTACGAAAAAAGATTAAAAGAAATACAAAAAGCAATGAACAAATAACAATGAGTAATATAAATTTCAAAATTTAATATGAAACTACTTAACGGAAAAACAGCAATAGTAACCGGAGCCGGACGAGGAATCGGGAAATCAATAGCAATCAAACTTGCGGAAAATGGTGCAAATGTAGCAATTTCTGATTTGGCGGTAAACCAAGATACCGATAAACTTATATCCGAACTTGAAGCGTTCGGAATAAAAGCAAAAGCTTATGCTTCCGATGCAAGCAAACTTGAAGATGCAAACAAATTAAGCAAAGATGTTTTCGAGGAGTTCGGAAGTATAGATATACTTGTAAACAACGCCGGAATTACCCGTGATACTCTACTTATGCGTATGAGCGAAGAGCAATGGGATTTAGTGATAAACGTAAACTTGAAATCGGTTTTCAATATGACAAAAGTCGTGCAAGGAGTGATGCTCAAACAACGTTCAGGCTCAATAATAAATATGAGTTCGGTAGTAGGCGTAAGCGGAAATGCAGGACAATCAAATTATTCGGCATCGAAAGCCGGAATTATCGGTTTTACAAAATCCATAGCAAGAGAACTCGGCTCTCGAAAAATCAGATGCAACGCAATCGCTCCCGGCTTCATAATTACCGAA
>JAOZMN010000128.1 GCA_029934265.1 Bacteroidales bacterium | reverse complement strand
ATCGACCAATATGTAAATCTTGTAAGCGAACTTGTAACTGTACAAGCCTCAATAAAACTTTTTTCTGAAAAGACAAAAGACCCTGTTTTGCTTCAAATTTCCGAAAATATGGAGAATATAACAGGAGAAATGAGAGATAACGCACTGAGTATGTCGTTAATACCCTTAGAAAACGTAGTTGTAAGATTCAAACGGCTTGTAAGAGACCTCTCGTCCGGATTCAACAAAAAAATTAATTTTATTACAGAGGGTACTGATACCGAACTCGATAAAACATTAATTCAAGCACTTACCGACCCCTTGATGCACATTCTTCGGAACAGTATCGACCACGGAATTGAAAACGAAGAAATACGCCTTTCCAAAGGAAAACCCGCACACGGAACAATTATCCTGCGAGCATTTCATTCAGGTTCTGATGTGCAGATTGAAATAGAAGACGACGGAGCCGGATTAAACACAAATAAAATCAAACAAAAAGCAATCGAAAAAAAATTAATTGCTCCAGACACAAAACTCAGTGAGCAAGAAATTGTCGAATTAATATTTGCACCCGGTTTTTCCACTGCCGAAAAAGTTACCGACATATCAGGCAGAGGAGTCGGTATGGACGTTCTGAAAAGAAAAATTGCAGAAGTAAGAGGTGATGTATCTGTAATATCTAAAAAAGATGTCGGTACAAAAATAATTATAAAATTACCGCTGACACTTTCTATTATAGAGGGCTTAATGGTGATACTGGGCAAAACCAATTACATTATACCGCTTTTATTAATTTCAAAAATACGAGACATAAAATTTGCAGACCTTCAAAACAATTCTAATAATTTAGCGATAATAGATAAAAAACAAATACCTTTCTTTACACTTAGAGAAGTTCTTGAAAATAAAAATCATTATCCGGAAGAAGTAAAATTCATATCAATAAAATATAAAGACAAAGAAGTCGGATTAATATTTGATGACATAATAGGAGAATTGCAAGTAGTACTAAAACCTCTCGGTTCGATATATAAAAAACAAGATATTATATCCGGAACAACAATACTCGGAGACGGAAGAGTTTGTCTGGTTTTGGACGTAAAAAAAATAATTGAAAATTTAAGTAAATAGCGTGGCGGATATAAAAAAATCATAAATTACAAAAATTCATAAATTACAAATGAAACAAATGAAAGATAATTTTTCCGATACAGACGACCAAAAGCAAAGCAACACTTATCTGACATTTACTCTCGGAGAAGAACTTTTTGCAGTAAATATTGAAAAAGCAGTAAGTATTATAGAGGTTCAAAAATATACAAAAGTACCTCGCTCTCCCGATTATATGAAAGGAGTAGTAAATATACGAGGAAAAGTATTACCGATTATAGATACCCGAATGAAATTCGGAATGTCGCCGATAGCCGAAACAAAAACTACCGTAATTATTGTTTTTTATGTTAAAATAGACGGAGAGTACGATGAAATTGGAGCTTTGGTAGATGAACCCGGAACTATTATTGAATTAAATGAAGACCAAATATCAGACGCTCCGAGTATAGGGGCAAAATATAAATCGGAATTAATAAAAGGAACATTTAAACATAATGATAAATTTGCTCTTTTGATTAATATAGATAAAGTATTTTCGCTTGACGAATTACTCGAAATACACGAAATCAATAAAAATCCGGAAATTGAAGAAAACAAACAAGAGAATTAAAAAATAATTAAGCGGTATTGCTCTGAAATTGAAATTTCATATTAAGAACTTGAATTTTGCTTTTTAAAACCAATAAAATTCACAATTTCAAAACTTCAAAATTAAAATATGACTGAATTACTTACATATATAGCATTTTCTATAATAGCTGTGCCTATCGCTTGGTTTGCACTCCGATTATATTCTAAAGATTCCCTTATAACAGAAACCGGAACAATAATTGTCGGAATTATCGGAATTGTAGGAATAATAGTAAAACTAGCAGCAAATCTTTCAATGTGGCATTGGCTTTGGATGTTACCTGTGGCAATTTTCACAACAGGATTCGGACTTTATTTGCTCAAAAAAAACATTATAGATAAGATAAATAAAATTAAAAATAAATTAATTTTGATGTCCGAAGGTAATATTATCAAAAATGACAAAAATCAAGAATACGAAAAAAATGAAATAGGTCAGATGGGAAAAGCCTTCCATCTTATGTCAAATAAGATGTTTAATGTAGTTTACGACCTAAAAGAGGCATCGAATTATATTGAGCAAACAGCATTGAAATTCAAAAAGGATTCCGAAGAAATCTACTCACTGTCAGTAACACAGGCAGGCGGAGCCGAACAAATATCAGCATCTGTAATACAAATGGCAGAAAATGTCAAGCAAAATTTGACTGTCGCAAAAGAAGTCGAAAAAATATCGAAAAAATCGGCAATAAAAGTAGATGTCAGTAATAAAAGTGTACAAAAATCAAGCGGTTCGTTAAACAATATCGCCAAAAAAATCACCATAATAAGCGACATTGCATTTCAGACCAATATATTATCGCTCAATGCAGCCATCGAAGCATCAAAGGCAGGAGAGGCAGGAAAAGGATTTAACGTTGTCGCAAGTGAAATAAGAAAACTTGCCCAAAAAAGTAAAAATGCGGCAATCGAAATAGGAAAACTTTCAAAAGACAGCATGAACTTGGCTTCACGAACCGAAAAAATATCTTCACAAATTTTACCGGATATTCAAAAAAGCGGAAAATTAGTAAACAAAATCGTAAAAGCAGGGAGCGAACAAAATAAAGGCACCGATACAATAAATAAATCAGTACAAGAATTTACCATGACATCACAACGCTTTGCCTCCGTTTCGGAAGAAATAGCAATGAATACCGAAGAGCTGACAGAACACGCAAAAAAATTAAAACAACACGTGGATTCTTTCAATATCAAATTTTAAAATAGTGAAATTACCCATTGTAAATTGTTCATTGTAAATTGCAAATTGTATCCTGAATCAGAATGAAAAAATATAAATTCGGTTTAAAACAGCAAATTATTATTCCGGTAATAAGTATATCTACAATAATTTATATTTTATTGTTGTCAGTACTTGGAACAAAACTATATAACAATTTGAAAACAGCGGCACAAAATGCAATTCAATTAAAAGCAAGAGAATATGCGAATTTTATTTCCGGACAACTTGAAAATGAAATAGTAACCACCAGAAGTATGGCATATTTTTTGGAACTGCAAAACTTTGAAGACAAAACAGTACAAAAAAAAATGACACAAAAATACTAAAAAAAATACTCGACAAAAACCCTGACTTACTATCGACTTGGCTCAACAGACAGCTCTTTGACACAGATAAAAATCATAAAAGTAAATACGGAAGATACAGACAAGTTGCGTATTTTGATAAAAAACAACAAATCAAAATAAAAGATTCAACACTGAATAAAAAAGGAATAAAAACAACCGGAACTTACAACGACATAAGAGAGGCAAACACCGAAAGGCTTGTAGAACCGTATTATTCCGACCTTGGATTGCACGGCAAAATGATACTAATGACAAGTATGTGTGTCCCGATAAATAAAAACAATAAATTTATAGGAATGGCAGGTGTCGATTTTTCTCTCGAAAGATTAGAAAAACTCATAAAAGAAATAACTGACGATGATGAAAAAATTTCAGTGGCAATAATAACAAACAAAGGCGTATATCTTGCACATTCCGATAAAAACAAAACAGGAAAAAAAGTAGCTTCCGATGATAGTCTTATACAAATAAAATATAATGTAATTTCACATATCGAAAACGGAGCAGCACTTTCATTCGTATATGAAAACGACTCAACAAAAAAGAAAATTTTCACGAGCTATGCAACAATACATTTCGGAAAAAAAAATACGACCTTGGGCTTTACAGATTACCGTACCCGAAAAAAAACTTACAAAAAAAGCACTAACTACACTTATAGTTACAATGCTGATAGGAATAGCAGGTTTTATCGCAATGTTCACTGTTCTATTACTGACATTGCGTTCGGCAGTAAGACCGATTATAGAAAGCAACAAATTTGTAAAACAAATTTCGGAAGGCGATTTGTCCGCTCACATTCTTAATCACGGAACGGGAGAAATAGGAGAGCTCACACGCAATCTAAAAAAAATGAAAGAAAGACTTGTAGTAATGATATTAAGCCTGAAAAATATAGCAGTTACAGTAAAAGATACAGGAACTGCAATAAGTGATAAACTTGTAAACTTAAAATCTGATTCCGAATTACAAGCCGGAAGTTCACAAAAAATTGCAAGTACAATTACAGAAATGGCAGAAAATATAGAAAAAAACTCTTACTTTGCCCAAAAAACAACACAAATTGCAAAAAAATCCGTAATAAAACTAACAGGAGCAGTAAAAAAAGTAAACGCTACAAAAAATAAACTCAGTTCAATAGTCGAAAAAATAGAGCTTGTCGATGATGTAGCGTTTCAAACCAAAATACTTTCATTAAACTCGGCTATCGAAGCCGCACATGCCGGACAATACGGCAAGGAATTTGCAGTAGTGGCAAAAGATGTTCGTAAACTTGCCGAAAAAACAAAGCAAATATCAAAACAAGTACAATCACTCTCGAAAGAGGGAGTAGAGAAAGCGACAAATTCGAGTAATTCTATTTCAAATATCGTTTTGGAACTCAAAAAAATAACCGAAATGATAGATAAAGTAGCAAAAGAAGTTTCCCGTCAAACAGGAAACTCTAAACTTGTAGAAGATTCCATGACAAACTTAAATAAAACAATACAAAATAATTTGCGTTTTGCTACACAAATGACAGAAAAATCACAAATATTAAAAACAACTTCCAACGAACTCGTAAAAGCTGTTTCAGTTTTTAAATTAAAATAATCAAAATACTCGATAAAAAATTATGAAGCAAAAATACAGTAAAATAATAACAAAGTTTGCACTGCCGATGTTTGTGTTTTTTATAATTTCCATTTTAATATCAGCAGTCGGTTTACACAGAAATTCCTTAAACCGGTTAGAGAAAGATATGAAAATCTGCGGAGAAAATGCCATGGTACATATAAACCAAATAATAGACTCTTATGCAGATGAAGCTTTCTATATAGCAACAAATTTCTCGTCGCAGAAAGGGGTTAATGAAGCATACGAAATAGAAGACGATGCTGAAGGACGATTTTTTTTAAAAGAAACACTTACTGAACCAATTAAAAATTTCAAGCAATCAAGTAAACTCGGCGACAAATTTAAAATACACTTTCACAAAGCTCCCGCTATGAGTTTTTGGCGTTCTTGGAGAAAAAAAGGAGACGGAGATGGAGGTGACGACCTGACAGAATTTCGCAAAACAGTATTGCTGGTAAATAAAACTTTTGAACCCGTCAAAGGTATAGAAGTCGGAAAACCCGGCTTTGTAATCAGAGGAATTGTGCCTATTTTTAACGGAGCAGAACATCTCGGTTCAGTAGAATCAATGTTTTCTTTTAATGACATGATAAAAAAAACAGTTTTTGAGGAAAATGAAAACATTACAATTTTCATGAACAATGAAAAAGTAAAATTTGCAAGTTTTATAAATACCGATATAAAAAAAGGAGATTTTACTTTTATAATGCAAAAAAGAGAAAAAGGAATAAAAAATATTAAAGCTGAATATCTTAAAAAAGGAGAAAACGGTATTTACACTGTTATCGAAGGAGAAACAGGATATTCAATATTCCCTATTCATAATGCACTCGGAAAAACAGTAGGTGTAGCCTGTTACAGCAAAGATTTATCGGTAGAAACAAACGAAGCCAAAAAAATCAGGAATAAGTTAATTGGCGGAATGTTAATTCTGGTTATCATTATAATGAGCTTTTTCTTATTGTTATCGAATATAGTTTTTACCAAACCTATCAACAAACTTGTCAAGGCTCTCGATGAAGTATCCAAAGGTAACTTAAATGTCAAAATAAATTCCAAAAGAAAAGACGAAATCGGTAAACTTGCCGATATACTTGATATGACATTTGAAAAAATGAGAGGAATACTCGGCTCCATCAAACTGGCGGCAGACAATCTCGGAGACGCAAGCGAACACATAAATGCAAGTGCACAAGGAGTTTCGCAAGGAGCTTCGGAACAAGCTGCATCTGTCGAAGAAGTATCCGCCTCAATGGAAGAAATGACTGCCAATATAGAACAAAATATGCACAACTCGCAACAAACCGAAAAAAATGTTCTGCAAGCAGCGGCATCGGTACACAAAGGCAGCAGGAGCGTAAGACAAACAGCAGTAATAATGCAACGAATTGCCGAAAAAATAGGTATAATTAACGAAATCACCAAACAAACAAACATCCTTGCTCTTAATGCCTCCGTAGAAGCGGCATCAGCCGGCGAATTCGGCAAAGGATTTTCCGTAATAGCCAAAGAAATCCGTATGCTTGCCGAGTACAGCAGAGATTCTGCAATAGAAATAGAAGAAAGTGTTGTTTCCGGAACAGAATTATCCGAACGTGCCGACAAACAACTTACAAGTATCGTTAAGCAAATGGAGGAAACTTCCGAACTAATCAAACAAATAGCTACCGCAAGTACCGAACAAAATAACGGAGTAGAACAAATTACCAACGGTATTCAGCAGTTGAATAACATTACGCAACAAAATGCCGCAGTTTCCGAAGAGATGGCAACAAACTCGGAAGAACTTGCCGCACAAGCCGAATTACTGAGAAATTCAACAGGGTATTTTGTTATAGATAAAAATAAGGAAAGTGAAATCACTCCGGAAATAAAAAAAACGGAAGAACCGGAAAGTACGAAAAAGACGGAAAATACCGAAACTGAAACTCAAATCAAAGAAGACGAAAAAGGAATACATACAATATCCGAAAATATAGAACCGGCGGGTATTAAATACGAACTCGGCGAAGTTTCCGACGACGATTTCGAACGATTTTAATAACTACAAATTGAGAAATTGAGAAATTTGAAAACAATGGAACCAATACCTGCATTTGAAATCAGCAAAGTGTTTGATGCCAAATTAACCGATGCACAATTTAATAAATTGAGTCATTTTATTCATTCTCAATACGGAATAAAAATGCCGTATGCGAAAAAAGTAATGTTGCAAAGCAGATTACAAAAGCGTTTGCGAACATTAAAAATGGATTCGTTTAAAGCCTACGTTGAATTTGTATTCAGCAAACAAGGACAAGGCGAAATAATACACATGATAGATGTAGTATCGACAAATAAAACCGATTTTTTCAGAGAACCTGCTCATTTTGATTTTCTAAGGACAACAGTTCTTCCGGAATATATGGCAAATCCGAACTCGAATCGACAGCTTAAAGTTTGGAGTGCAGGTTGTTCAAGCGGAGAAGAAGTATATACACTTGCAATAGTATTAAGCGAATTTTTCAGAGCTAACGGAGCTTACGATTACTCGATATTCGGCTCAGATATTTCAACAAGAATACTTAAAAAAGCTCAAGAAGGAATATATGACGAACAAAGAATAGAAGTTATACCTTTAAATCTTAAAAAAAAATACATACTTAAAAGTAAAGATACCCAAAAAAAACTTATAAGAATAAACTCTTTACTTAGGAATAAAGCACATTTCAGCAGAATTAATTTTATTGATGAAAATTATAACGTAAATGAAATGTTTGATATTATTTTTTGTCGGAATGTTCTGATTTACTTCGACCGCCAAACACAAGAAAATGTAATAACAAAATTATGTAAAAATTTAAAACCAGGAGGATATTTTTTTCTTGGACACTCAGAATCTATAACTGGAATTAATGTTCCACTGAAGA
>JAOZMN010000527.1 GCA_029934265.1 Bacteroidales bacterium | reverse complement strand
TCTTTACCGGAAATTACATCGACGTACAAATAAATTTCACTTCCTTTTGGGAAAAACCACCGCTTTTTATCTGGATACAAGCACTTTCCTTCAAAATTTTCGGAATTAACGAATTTGCCGCACGTTTTCCGAATGCCCTTGTCGGAATTGCAAGTTTATTATTTATTTACAATATCGGGAAAAAATATTTTTGCGAAAAATTTGCTTTTATCTGGATTTTCGCATATTTCGGTTCGATATTACCACATTTTTATTTCAAATCAGGAATAATAGACCCTTGGTTTAATCTGTTTATATTCAGCGGCTTATTTTTTATTATTGATTTTTTATCTTCCAAACGAAAAAATAAAATTTCATTAATATTATCGGCAATACTTATCGGACTTGCAACATTGACAAAAGGTCCGGTTGCTCTGTTGATATTCGGAATTACCGTATTTATATTGTTTTTTATAAGAAAATTCAAAATAAAGCTCAAATTTTCGGATATTTTAATTTTTGCAGGAATTTTTACCGTAGTCGGCGGATTTTGGTTTATTCTTCAAATGATAAGTGGTAATTATTCTGTTATTCAAGATTTTATAGTATATCAAATCAGGCTTTTTCAAACAAAAGACGCAGGACACGGCGGTTTTTTTGGCTATCATTTTGTAGTTCTTCTTTTCGGAGTTTTCCCGGCTTCAATATTTTCATTGAAATATTACAGACAAATTTATTCCGACACCGGCAAACAAAAAATGCTAAAACAAGCATTCGTAATTTTGTTCTGGACGGTACTTATTTTGTTCACAATCGTAAAAACCAAAATCGTACATTATTCATCGCTTGCATATTTTCCGCTGACTTTTATTGCCGCATATTCCATACTCAAAACGACAACCGGTGAATACAAAAAATCAAAATTCATTTCCGGCTTATTGATATTTTTCGGTATAATTCTCGGAGCAGTCGTGATTGCAATTCAATATATCGGACAAAATACTCAAAAAATAATTTCGCAAATTACTGTAAAAGACCCTTTTGCTCTTGCAAATCTGCAAGCCGAAGCAAACTGGAGCGGTTGGGAAATGCTTATCGGAATATTTTTGATTATCGGGATAACGGTTTCCGTAATTTTCATAAAAAAGAATTATTTGCTCAAAGTTTTTGTTATTTTTATCGTAACCGGAATTTTTATTAATTTGAATATGCTTTTTATAGTTCCGAAAATAGAGAAATATTCTCAAAATGCGGCTATTGAATTTATTAAAAAACATTCCGAAGAAGATGCTTACATAGAAACTTTCGGATATAAAAGTTATGCACATTTATTTTACGGAAAAAGAAAAAACAAACCGAATAAAAACACCTATTTTATATGTAAAATTACAAAAGAGCAAGAATTTATAAATTCACACCCCGATTTTATTAAATTATACAGTAAAAACGGGTTTTGTTTTTTCAAGGAAACAGACGTTTTTGATTAAATTTCCGTAAAAAACAATTTTGTAAACGGAATAAAAAATATATCGGTATTATCTATTTTAATTTTCCCGGAAAAATTGATATTTACAATATAAGCAATTTTAGGCTTGTATCTGCTTATGAAATTTCTAAACGAGCGACTGATTTTTGTATTTTTGTATTTTTTATATTTAACTTCAATCGGGACGGTGTCCGTAATTTTATCTATAACAAAATCTACTTCGGCATTATCGGTAGTTCGCCAATATTTTATGCTGTGATTTTTAGGAGTAACTTCTTTGAGTATATTGTAAATGAAATTTTGGAAAACAAAACCAAAATCTGTTGAATTTGCAAGTCTTCCATATTTTCCGCCGGAATAATTCATCAATCCTATATCCGTGAAATATATCATTGGCGATTTTCTTATTTCTTTCGATTTGTTTCTGTAATAAGGAGTTATTGTATTTATGGAAAATGTTTTTTGAGCAAAATACAAATATTTTTTCAGTGTTTGTACCGAAGTATTTGTATCGTTGGCAAGATTAGAAAAGTTTATTAATTTTCCGGATAAATCCGACAGTAGGCTGAAAATATCTTTAAAT
>JAOZMN010000526.1 GCA_029934265.1 Bacteroidales bacterium | reverse complement strand
TTTCAATAAAGCAATACTTTTTTTGTCGTTATTTTCGGCAAGTTGCGAAATAATTTCATTTTTAATAAGAAAATAATCATTTTTATTGAACAGGCTTACAAATAAATCTATTTTCTGTTCTGTACTGAAAGTTTTTAATGCTTTTACGGCATCTAAACGGTCAATCATATTTTGGGCATTTTTTGCTTGTTCGTAAAGCTCTTCAAAAGTTCTTTCAAAAGTAAGTTTTTTGAGTATTTTTCTGTTCGGGTCAAAAATCAGATATGATACTTTTTTATTGTTCGGATTTTTAATTACTGCTTTTTGATATTTTTTGTCGATAAAAACTTTTTTAGTATCGGAAGTTCCGTCCGTATATTTTACTTTTATTTCTACCGGCATTTTGAAAAGCATTACCAAATCGTTTATTTTTTGTATTTGTTCAACCTGCACACGAATTTCATTTTTTACATTTTCGTAAGACACTTTATAATGAGGCTCTCCTGCATGAAAAATCCATTCTTCAAAAAACCAGTATAATGATTTTCCTGTAACCTTCTTTATCGCACTCATATACGCACGAGAATCGGCAAATTCAAATTGATTTTTTTCAAGATAATATTTAGTTACAGCTTTAAACTCTTTTTCACCCAAAACATCTCGAAGCATATCCATTACCAGCGAGCCTTTGGGATACCAACGAGCCACTCCGGCATTGCTGTGAAGAATCGGGTATTTATAATTATCGACAGCTTTCAGTACTCTGTCTCGCTCTCTGTTTCTTCGATATTGATAATAATCTTCTCCGAAAACGTTTTGCTCAAATTTTTTGGCAAAATATGTCGCAAAACTTTCAGTAATCCAAATATCATAACTGTTAAGATGCCCTATACAATCGCCAAACCATTGATGTACAAGCTCATGACAGTTTACATTAACATAATTCCTGTCTAAAAAAGCTCTCGAATCCACCATTAAATTATCCGAGAAAATCGTTGCAGTCGTCGTTTCCATTGCACCATACATATAGTCGATAACAGGAGCTTGCTTATAAATAGGATACGGATATTTAAAACCAAATTCATTTTCGAGAAAATCAAACATTTTGGTTGAATATTTATATGTGTAATCAAATTTGTTTTCTCTTAATGTTTCGTTTATCGTTCTAACCGATATAAAATAAGCCTGACGAAGAAGTTGAAATATATTTAATTTCAACCGAATGCTCTGTTTGAAAACCAAATTTTTGAGTAGGATAAATAATCAATTTGTTATTTAGAACTTTAAATTTCGTATTTTTTTCGTCTATTGAAACATTATTAACTTCCGTATTCGGGACAGAAAAAACGATGCTGTCCGTTTTTGAATTTTTAGTTTTGAAACTCATAATTACCCTTCCGTCAAGAATTTCCTTATAAGGGTCTATTTTTAGATAAGCGTCTGTATGAATAAGCTCGATATTTACCGATGCTGTTTCGTAATTAGGTTCGTAAAGATATTTTCTGTATTCTTGCGAAAAAGAATAAAGTGTAATTATCATTAACAGCGAAAATAAAATATTTTTTTTCATATTTACAATTATTAGGAAGTTAGTTAAAAATATAATATGCACTTAATTAAAGTGTGGTGTTTAAAGCATGAGACAGACTTAAACTCTTTTATGAGACCGATATAAAAAGGGTATTTTCTCACAAGCAGGTTGAACTCTTTTATTATTACCACAAAAATACATTTTTTTCTATTCTCATGAAAATTAAACTAAATTCATTAAATAAAAAAGTAAAATCTCCCTCAGAAATTTATTATGATTTTTTTGAAAGTCCGTTTGGTAATTTTCTCTTATCCTGCACGGAAATCGGAATGATAACGGCACTTTATTTCGGAGAAAATAAAGATAAATTGAAATCCGAATTAATTAAAGAATTAAATTTAAATAAAATTACAAAAGGCAATTATAAACTAACCGAAATTGCAAGTGAAATATTTCCGATAAGTAATAATATTAAACAATATGAAATACTGCTGAAAAGGAACAGATTTTCAAATTAAAGTTTGGAACGAATTATTAAAAATTCC
>JAOZMN010000010.1:11646-23204 GCA_029934265.1 Bacteroidales bacterium | reverse complement strand
CTTTTTTTATCCTGTCGGGTTTTATTCCGAAAAGAGTTGCAAGTCCGGCTGCGGCTGTTGCATTTTCGATATTCAACTCTCCGGACATCTTAAATTTTATATCTTTTATTGTAAATGAAGGAGTTACAATATCAAAAATACTACTTTCTTTGTCCAAACGAATATTTGTTGCATAAAAATCAGCTTTTTCGCCAATGGAATATGTAAAACTTTTTTCCGGAAAATATTTTCCTGAAATTTTTAAATTCTTTTTTATAAGTAAAAATCCTGAACGCTTTATTTGTGATGTAAATTTTTCAAACGTATTTGTTAAATCTTCCTTATCTGCATATATGTCGAGATGGTCTTCATCTATTGCCGTAATAACCGCAGTATGAGGGTGTAAACGTAATAATGACCTGTCAAATTCATCAGCTTCAACTATTATTGTATCAACTTTTTCGCCATTTTCGGGCAAAAAAATATTTAAATTTGTATTTTTCGATATTCCACCGACAAAAGCGGCAATTTTCTTATCTGAATAACTGAAAATATGTGCTGTAATTGATGAAACTGTTGTCTTTCCGTGTGTTCCTGCTATTGCTATCGTATCGGTATTTCCGGTAACAAGTTCAAGTAATTCGGAACGCTTTAAAAGTCTATATTTATTTTCTTTAAAATAATTGAATATTTTATTATTTTTCGGTATTGCCGGCGTATAAATTATCAACGTTTTTTCCGGATTTTCCGATAAAAATTCTTTCGGAATTTCATTACTGTCATCTTTATAAGTAATTTGTATTTTTTCGGATTCTAATTTTTTTGTAAGTAGTGTACTTACAAGGTCATAGCCGAATACTTTACAATTATTCCTGTTAAAGAACCTTGCCAAAGCACTCATTCCGATACCTCCGATACCGATAAAATATATTTTTTTAAAATCTTTGATAATTGTTAATTTTTTTTTTGCAATTAATGAGACCGGTTAAAAAGGGTAATTTTCGGCAATCAGACCCTTAGGGTTTGAAGTAAATAACTGTAAATAATATATTTAAACTTATTAAATTTTGTTAAATTAAACCCTAAGGGTCTTTTTACACTAAACTCATTAATTGGTTCCGAACATTCTTTCTATTTCTTTTATGTGTTTCTGTAATTGCTCTTTCGAGACAACTTTTTTTATCAGTTCCGCTTGTGCGGCTTCTAATATTTCATACGAAATTTTGACTTCCGATAATCGTTGTTCTAATTCATTTTGTCTTTTCTTAGCGTTGTCTATAAGTTGTAATTTATAAACTTCTATCAGAATTTCATCACCTCTTACAGGTTCGTTAATCATTCCTGCAATTTTTATCGGGTCGAAAGCGGAAGTCGGCACGGCTTCAAGCCCCTTTCTGTATTGAGTAAAAACTTCATTAACATACCATTCTCTTATTTTTATGTCTTTTTCAATAAAATCATTGACAACAGAAATTAGAGAATACATTGCTGTTTTGACATCATATTTATGAGAATCCACGCTTGATTTTATATCATCGGTTTGTTTTTTAAATGTCGAATCCAAACTTGTCAATAATTCCGTTGCCGCAATTATTTTTCCCGACAAATCGGTATCCTCTATAGTAAATGCTTTGTCGGCAAGAATATTATATTCTCTGTAAACTTTTCTCATTAAATTTGAAAGTTCTATAATTTTATTGATATTTTCTTTATCGTTTTTTATTTCCGGCATTTTAAAAAGACTATCATTTTCTTTCAATAAAATAGATATATATTTTCCATTATAATCGTAAAAATCATCTAAGTCCTTGATTGTGTTATATGTATCACCTGTAATGTCTGTTACTAATATTCCGGTATTTGCCAAATCCAACTCAAGCGTTTTTTCTGTAACGCTTCCGCAAGACATAAGTAAACTAACTGTTAATGTTGCAGTTACGATAAATATAAAGTTTAAAATTTTCATAATTCAGAGATTTGTTTTACTTAAGTCAAATGTAAAGCAGGCTTTACATTGCAAATATATAATAAATTCCTTTAAAATGCTGATTATTAGCGAAAAAAAACATTTTATTTTACTTTTTTACAATTTTCAATAATTCATCTGCAATAATTCCGGCAGAGTTACGAACAGCGTGCTTGCTTATATTTTCCGAAAGTTCTTTCAGCTTGCCGTTATTTTTCATCAATTCGAGTGCTTTCGGTACAAGTTTTTCTTTTGCATTTTTATCCTTAACAAGCACTGTCGCACCGGTTTCTGCCAACGCTTTTGCGTTTTTAGTCTGGTGGTCTTCCGCTACATTCGGCGAAGGCACCAGTATTGTTGCTTTCTCCAATAAACAAAGTTCGGAAATAGTACCGGCTCCGGCTCTCGATATTACTAAATCGGCAGCTTTGAAAGCTAAATCCATACGTGAAATAAATGCTGTAACTTTCACATTATCAGACTTGTACTGCCCCGCTTCTGCTTTGCAATCTTCTATATAAAATTTTCCGGTTTGCCACAAAACAGAAATATCTGCATCTATTATTTTTCCGAGTCCTCCGGCGATACTTTCATTTATTGTTTTTGCCCCAAGACTGCCTCCAAGACTGAGTATCAGTTTTTTATTCGGGTTCAAACCGAAAAATTGTTTTGCTTCCGCTTGTGTTTCCACGGTCTCTCTTAAAGTTTCACGTACAGGATTTCCTGTTTTTAAGATTTTTTCGTCGGGGAAAAATCTTTGCATTTCATCATAAGCGACACAAATTTTTTCCGCTTTTGCGGCAAGCAATTTATTTGTTATTCCGGGATATGAATTTTGTTCTTGTAAAATATACGGTATTCCTTTTTTTCCGACAACTCTCAATAAAGGTCCGCTTGCATATCCTCCTACCCCTACGGCAACATCGGGTTTAAATTTTTTGATTATTTTTTTCGACTTTGCTATACTTTTGAACAGTTTAATAAAAAATATTACATTTTTAAATGTTAATTTTCGTTGAAAACCGACAATATCCAAAAGTTCAAAGTTATAGCCGAGTGCCGGTAATTTTTCTTCTTCAATCTTACCTTTTGCACCTACAAAAAGTATATTGACTTGTGTTCCGGATTTTTCCAAAGCCTGTGCTATGGCAATCGCCGGGAATAAATGCCCACCAGTTCCGCCTCCGCTGATTATTATATGTTTTACTTTGTTTGTTTGTTTCAAAATTTGTTTTCTTTTTAAGGTCTCTGACTTTCTTAATGTTGCTTACGTACTCGTGTAAATATCTATTAATTAGCAAGTTGCTCTTTTTTCTTTTTCTTTTTTGTCAAATAACTTACATTCAGTATAATTCCGAAAGCTATTGCCGTACTTATAATTGAAGTTCCTCCCATACTTACAAAAGGCAAAGTTTGTCCGGTTGCCGGCAACATATCCGTTGCTATCATCATATTTGCGAAAGCCTGACCGGTTATCCAAACAATTAATCCTGACGTAAGCAGTATCGGAAATGTTTCGTTACAATTTTTTGCTATATATATTCCTCGATACAATATCCAAAGGTACAATGCGATAATTACAGTTGCTCCAAATAAACCGTATTCTTCAATAATAATGGCAAAAATATAGTCGGAATTGGATTGCGATAAAATATTTCGCTGAATACTGTTTCCGGGACCTCTTCCAATCAGACCTCCTGTTACTATTGCTATTTTTGCTCTATCAACTTGATGATGGTCGCCACTTTCGGAGTCGAAAAAACTCTCTATTCTGTTTCCTGCTGTCCCGAATCTGTTTTTAATATCAAAATTAGATACGGTAAAATATAAGATAAAAAGCCCAAGTATGACTACCCCGATAGAAATAAGTATATATTTCTTGTCAATCCTACCTATTATCAGCAATACTGCGACTATTACAACTATTAAAAGTGCCGTCGAAATATCGTTTATCATAACGATTGCGACTATTATTCCGGTAAATATTCCTATCTGTTTCAATGATTTAACTGCTATTTTTCCGTCCTTTCTTTTTACTGCCAATATTTTTGATGTAAGTACAATTAACGAAATTTTTGCCAAATCAGAAGGCTGAAAATTAAATGGTATTCCGGGTATCGACAGCCATCTTTTTGCTCCGTTAATTTCAACTCCGGCAACTGCGGTTACTATCAGTAAAAATATTGCAATTCCGTATAATATAAGTGCGTGTTTTTCGTAACGTTTGTAAGAAATAAACTGCACTGCCATTACTGTTACCAATGCAACTGCTATAAAAACAATCTGTTTCCACAAAAAGTATCCGGTATTTCCCGCTTTTTCTTGATATGCAAGTCCGCCCGAAGAGCTGTAAACTGCAAGAATGGATATAACGCCAAGCAAAATTATTGCGTTCCAGAATATTATATCTCCTTTTAGTATATTGGTAAATTTGTATTTCAATTTTTTATTTTTTTTAAATGCGTGAGCTCAGCCTAATAATAATGTATTTTTCTCGCAATCAGACCCTTAGGGGTTTTAAGTGAAAAACTAAAAATCAAACATATAGATTTATTAATGAGTTCAGTCTAAAAAGTAGATTTTCTCGAAATCAGACCCTTAGGGTTTTAAGTAATAAACTATAAATCAAACATTTAGATTTGTTAAATTTTGTTAAATCAAACCCTAAGGGTCTTTTTATACCGAACTCACTTATAGTTCTCTTACTTTATTTTTAAATTCTCGTCCTCTGTGTTCGTAATTTTCAAATAAGTCGAAACTCGCACAAGCCGGTGATAAAAGTACAGTGTCTCCGTCGGTTGCAAGATTATATGCTTTTTGTACGGCTTCGTCCATACTTTTAGCTTTTTCGATATTCACCATTTCGCCAAATGCGGATACAATGCCTGCAATATATGGTCCGAGCGTTACGATTGCTTTTACTCGCTCTTTTACCAAATCTTTAAGTATGGAATAATCATTGCCTTTGTCGATTCCGCCGACTATCCAAACTACGTCTGTTTTCATAGTCTGCAAAGCGTACCAAACGGAATTTACATTTGTTGCTTTGGAGTCATTTATAAATTGTATTCCGCCGACTTTTATATGTTTTTCCAAACGATGCTCTACATTTTGGAAATTCTGAAAACCTTGTCGAAGTTCCGTTTTTTTTATGTCTGTGGACATGGCGGCAATTCCGGCAGCCATTGAATTATAAACATTGTGTATTCCTTCGATGTTAAATTCGTGTGTTTCCATCTTAAATATATTATTTTCTAAATTGATTGTCAGTGTATTACTATCTTTATAAGCTGTCATTCTTTGTTTTTTTTCTACCGAAAAAGGATAAAGTCCGACTTGTGTGTTTATTTTTTCTAATTCTTTTGTAATTACCTTGTCATCAGAACAATAAATAAAAATATCTTCTTGCTTCATGTTTTGTATTATTCTGAATTTTGATTTTATATATTTATCAAAATTATTTTCATATCTGTCAAGATGGTCGGGTGTTATATTCAAAAGTATTGCAATTTCCGGTCTGAAATCGTACATTCCGTCAAGTTGAAAACTGCTTAATTCTATTACATAATAATCATAGCCACCCTCTGCAACTGCAAGTGCAAAACTTTTTCCTATATTTCCGGTAAGTGCCACTTTTTTTCCTGCTTGTTTCAAAATATGATAAATAAGCATTGTTGTTGTGGTTTTTCCGTTGCTTCCGGTTATGCAAATTTTAGTTGCTTTTGTATATCGTCCGGCAAATTCGATTTCGGATATTACCGGAATTTTTCTTTTTTGTAATTTCTTTATCAGCTCAATATTATCCGGTATTCCGGGACTTTTAATTATTTGTTCGGCTGAAAATATTTTTTCTTCTGTATGTTTTTTTTCTTCCCATTCTATTCCTTCTTTTTGTAAAATATCTTTGTAGTTGTTTTTGATTTTTCCTTTGTCGGATACAAATACTTCAAATCCTTGTTTTTTAGCAAGTACAGCCGCTCCTGTCCCGCTTTCGCCGGCTCCGAGTATGACTATTTTTTTTTTTTGAAGTTTCATTTTTACAATGAACAAATAACAATGAATAATTTACAATTATAAATAGACAATCTTCAATCTTCAATCAAAATATATTTATCTGAGTTTCAGGGTTATAATTGTTGTTATTGCAAGTAATATTCCTATAATCCAGAACCTTGTTACGATTTTAGGTTCGGGTATTCCTTTTTTCTGATAGTGGTGGTGCAAAGGCGACATTAAAAATACTCGTCTGCCTGCTCCGTATTTTCTTTTTGTATATTTAAAATATACTACTTGTATTATTACCGATAAATTTTCGATAAAAAATATTCCGCATAAAATAGGTATTAATAATTCTTTGTGTAATAAAATTGCAAATACGGCTATTATTCCGCCGAGTGTCAAACTTCCTGTATCGCCCATAAATACTTGTGCCGGATATTGATTGTACCAGAGAAAACCAACTGTTGCTCCGACAAATATTCCGGCAAAAATTACAAGCTCGCTAATATCCGGTATATACATGATATTCAGATAATCAGCAAAAATCAAATTGCCGGAAACGTAAGCAAAAACGCCAAGTGTACTTCCCATTATCGCCGACGTACCTGTAGCAAGACCGTCTAATCCATCTGTTAAATTTGCTCCGTTCGATACGGCTGTTATCAATATTATTACGATAAAAATAAAAACGACCCAAGCCCATTTACTTTTATTTTCACCCAAGAAACTGACTAACCATTCATAATCAAATTCATTGTCCTTAAAAAAAGGGATTGTACTTTTTAAAGGTTTTTCGTGTTTTGATAAAATTATATTGTTTTCTTCTGTCGTTTTTTGAACCGTATCGCAAAGTGTACTTGATTGCGGATTCGGATTTATTTGTATATCATCACTCAAATAAAATGTTATTCCGACTATTAATCCAAGTCCTACTTGTCCGTATATTTTAAATTTTCCTGATAGCCCTTCTTTGTTTTTTTTAAATACTTTTATGTAATCATCTATAAATCCAATAATTCCAAGCCAGACGGTTGTTACAAGCATTAATATTATATATATATTATCAAGTTTGGCAAACAATAAAGTCGGAATTATAATTGCTCCTATTATAATAAGTCCGCCCATTGTCGGAGTGCCTTTTTTTTCGTATTGTCCGGCAAGTCCCAAGTCTCGTACCTCTTCACCGATTTGCTTTCGCTGTAAAAGTCGAATAATTTTTTTTCCGTAAACAACTGCTATTATCACCGATGTAAATGATGCAAGGGCAGTTCTGAACGATATATAATTAAATAATCTCGCTCCGGGAAAATTAAATCCTTGTAAATATTCAAATAACCAATACAGCATTTTTTTTAAATTAAAATTTATTACAATTAACAGTTGTACATTGTAGTCTGTTCATTGTTCATTGTTCATTGCACATTGTTCATTATAAATTGTACAATTTTCTTATCATCAAATTCGTACCTTACTCCGTTAATTTCCTGATAGTTTTCGTGCCCTTTACCGGCAATTAGTATAATGTCGTTTTTTTCGGCAAGCATTGCGGCTATTTTTATTGCTTCTTTTCTGTTTGTGATTTTTACGGTTTTATGTAAATCGTATTCTTTTACCCCTGCATACATTTCTTCAATTATTTCTTCCGGTTTTTCTGTTCTCGGATTGTCGGAAGTTAAAATAAGTTTATCGCTTAAATTTGCGGCAATTTTTGCCATTTCGGGTCTTTTTGTCTTATCCCTGTCGCCACCGGCTCCGCAAACAGTTATTATTTTTTGCTCATTATTTCTTATATCGTTAATTGTTTCAAGGACGTTTTTTAATGCGTCCGCCGTGTGTGCATAGTCGATAATCGCTATTTTATTTTTACCGGTAATTGTTTCAAAACGTCCTTTTATTGCAGGAATCGAACTTAAACTTTGTAAAATTTCTTGTTTTTCTTTTTTAAGTAAAGCAGCTGTTGCATAAGCTGCGGTTATGTTGTAAGCATTAAACCGTCCTGTCAATAAAGTCCACATTTGCGAATTGTCGATATTGAGTAAAGTTCCTTCAAAAAGTTTTTCTTCTATCGACGTTTTGAAATCGGCAATCGAATTTAATGAATATTCATATTTTTTTGCTTTTGTATTTTGAAGTACAAAAAGTCCGTTTTTATCGTCGATATTTGTAAGTGCAAATGCGTTTTTGGGCAAATTGTCAAAGAACTTTTTCTTAACATTCAGATATTCTTTGAATGTTTTATGGTAATCAAGATGCTCATGTGTGATGTTTGTAAAAACTCCGCCTGTAAATTTTGTTCCCGCCGTTCGGCTTTGTGCTATTGCGTGCGAGCTGATTTCCGCAAAACAATATTCGCAACCGGCTTGTACCATCTTATTCAATAATTTATTGAAATTTACGGCATCGGGAGTTGTATATTTTGCTTCAATTTCTGTTTTGTTAATATAATTTTTTATTGTTGATATTAATCCGGTTTTATTTCCGAGTTTTAAAAATAATTTATGTAAAATCGTTGCTGTTGTTGTTTTTCCGTTTGTTCCTATAATTCCGATTAATTTTAATTTTTCGGAAGGATTATCGTAATAATTCGCTGCTGCAATTCCAAGTATTTCTTGACTGTTTTTTACAACTATTTTTGTTGCCTCTCCGGTTTTGACATTTTCGACTTGGCAAATAATTGCACTTGCTCCGTTTTTTACGGCTTTATTTATATATTTATGTCCGTCTGTATTTATTCCTTTTATTGCGACAAACAAAAATCCTTTTTTAACCTCTCGTGAATCGGCAGTAATTCCTTCAATTTTAATTTCGACATTTCCTTTTGTAGAAATTACCGGTATATTTTTTAATATGTCGTTTAATGTTTTCAAATATTTTCAAATTCAATATGCTATCCGAGTTCTATTAAAATTCGGTCTCCTTTCAGAAACATTTTTCCGGCTTTCACCGATTGTTTTTTCACTTCGCCTCTGCCTTTTAAGGAAACTTTCATTCCTAATTTTTCTAACAGATAAACTGCATCTTTTGCACCCATTCCCAGTACTTTCGGGACTTTATTTTCTCTAATTTTATTTTCAGAAAATTTTACTGAATTTTCTCCGGTTGTCGTAAAAATCCATTTCGTTTTTATATTATTTACAGAATCGGTTTTAATATTTAAAGTTTCAAAAACTTTTTCGGTTTCGTTGAAAAAACCATTTTTTGAAACCGGTAAATAAATACGTTTATCGACACTTGATGTTTCTTTTCGTATACCTCCATCAATAGAATAAAGTTTATCGGCAATTTTTTTGAAAACCGGTGCCGCAACTTGCGAGCCGTAATAATTTCCTTCCGGTTCGCTTATCATGACCATACATGAATATTTAGGTTTATCTGCCGGAAAATATCCTACAAAAGATGCTCTGTATCCGTTAAATTTTTTTAAATTTTCATTGTAAATTTTGGCAGTTCCGGTTTTTCCTGCAATTCTGTAATTTTTTGAATAAATACTTCTTGCTGTTCCGTTTTGAACAACGGCTTCCAGAACTTCTTGGACTTGTTTCAATGTAGAACTGTTACAAACATATCCTTTTTTGTTATCATTTTTAAATTCCGTCATTTCCTTTCCTTGCTCTCTGAAAGCCTTAACAATACGTGGTTTTACAAGCAATCCGTTATTTGCTATTGCATTATAAAAAGTCAGAATTTGAATAGGAGCATATTTTACTTCGTAGCCTACTGCCATTTGAGCAAGAGTAACACCCGACCATTCTTTCGATTTAGGCGATCTTATAGTAGGAGCAACCTCTCCGTCAATATCTATCCCCGAAATTTCATTCAATTTCATAGCAGTAAGCCTCTCTATAAATTCATCTTCCTTACCTAAAAATGATTTTCTTATTATTGTAGCCATTCCCACATTTGATGAATGTCTGAAAACGTCCTCTACAGAAATTTTACCGTATGCCATTTCATCTTTTATATTGTAATCACCGAATGATAAACGCCCCTTCCCCGTATCAACGGTGTCGGTAATTTTTATATCACCTTTTTCGAGTGCAACAACCAAAGAGGGAAGTTTAAAAGTAGAACCCGGTGCAAGACTGGTACCTACCGCATAATTAAAATCTTCGATATACGAACTGTCTTCTGCCATTCCCAAATTAACTATTGCTTTAATAAAACCGGTTTCTACTTCCATCAAAATTAATGTACCGTAACTTGCTTTTGATTTCTGCATCTGTTTCTTCAATGCTTGATGAGCAAAATCTTGTATATTTATATCTATGGAAGTAATTATATCTTTACCCGGAATTTCATCAGAGTTATCATCGTCATGAATCGGCATAAATTTTTTTCCTACAAGTCTTTTGGTTAAAGTATATCCCTCTGTTCCTTTTAAAGTTTTATCGTAAGTAAGTTCTAATCCGGCAGCACCTATATCTTTATCCGTAGTTGTATCGCATCTTAAATGTCCTATTGTTCTTTTAAGTAAAGCTCCAAACGGATTAATTCTTTTACCGACATTGTCGGCTATCATACCGCCTCTGTATCTGCCTTTTATGAATATCGGAAATTTTTTAAGTTTAAGATAATCCTCTCTTGCAATATCATCGGCTATTTTAAGGTATCTATCTCCTTTTTCTCTTGCTTCTGTGAGATATACAACATATTCTTCAGAAGTTTTATCTTTCAATAAATTCGACAAACATATCGAAAGCGAGTCAATATTTGCATTATAAACAGAATCGTTTTTAATTACTTGCGTATCAAATCTTATTTTATATAAAGGTAAAGTTGTGGCAAGCACCTTCCCATGCACGTCCAAAATATCAGCTCTTACCGGTATTGTAGTTTTCGGCGGTACAGAAATATTGTTGTATTTATCCAACCATTTTTCGTCATTGATAAATTGCAAATAGGCTATTCGTGCAATGATAAGAAAGCCTAATATCAAAAAAGAAAGGTACAACAAAGTTGTACGACTCATTATTTGATTTTTTATGTCATTTTGACTTTTACTCATCTTCTTTATTTCTAATTTTTTCGGATAATTCTTGTTTCTTTATTATTTTTATTGCCGGTTTTGTAGGAATTTCAAGTTTTAGATTTTTACTTTTTGCAAGTTTTAAAACTTCCGATTCTTTACTTAAAAACATAAGGTCGGAAGCTACAATAATCGACTCCGAACGAAGATTTCGGATTTCTTCTTGTAAATCCACTTTTTGCAAGAACAATTTTTCCGCTCTGAACCTGTGTCCGATAAATACAAGTGTCAGAAAACTCAATACAAATATGTATCTCTTATAAGTAACAATGAAATTATTGAGATATGTACCGTTGTATATTTTTTTTATTATTATTTTTTCGACATTCATAATTTTGAAAATTTATTCTTCAAAAAGCTTTTCTTTCTGCAACTCTGAGCTTGGCACTTGCGGCTCTGCTGTTAATTTTTATTTCGTCCGGACTTGGGACTATTACCTTTCTGTTTATTTGTTTGAACGGTGTTTGCAATACTCCGTAAATATCTTTTATTTGTTTTCCTTGTACGTTTCCTGTTTTAATGAAATTTTTTACCGGTCTGTCTTCCAAAGAATGATAACTAATTACAACCAAGCGTCCACCCGGTAAA
>JAOZMN010000010.1:7270-11636 GCA_029934265.1 Bacteroidales bacterium | reverse complement strand
TTGTTCCAAAAATTTTTCCAAAACTTCGATTTCGGCATTTACTTCTATTCTTAATGCCTGATAAACTTTTGATGAGTATTTATAATCTTTGTTTTTAGGTGCTGTTTCTATTATGATTTTTTGTAGTCCTTCGGTATTCTCAATTTCTTTTTCTTCTCTTGCTTCGATAATTTTTCCGGCAAGTTTCCAAGCATTTTTAATTTCTCCGTAATTTTTAAAAATTTCAGTTAATTTTTCCCTGCTGTAAGTATTGAGTATAGTTAGAGCTGTTTTTTTAACATTTTTATTCATTCTCATATCCGGAGTACTGTCGAATTTATAAGAGAATCCTCTTTCAGGAGTGTCAAATTGATATGAAGAAACCCCCAAGTCGGCAATTATACCTGAAACTTTATCGACTTTATAATATTTCAGAAAATTTTTGAAATATCTGAAATTGCTGTGTATGAAGTAAAATTTACCTTCATTTTTTTTATCTTTCAATAATTTTTCGGCATTTTTCAAAGCGTCTTCATCTTGATCGAAAGAAAAAAGTTTACCTGTTGTAAGATTATCTAAAATGCCTTGCGAATGACCACCACCTCCAAAAGTTACATCTATATATATACCGTTCGGGTCAATACATAAAGCATCTATTGATTGTTCAAATAAAACAGGTATGTGGTACGCTTTTTCCAAGTTTTTAAATATCTATATTATTATTTGTAATTTGTTCACTGTTCATTGCCTACAATCCGGCAAAATCTCCTCCCATTACTTCTTCTGCCAGTTCTGCAAAGTCAAATTCTTCATCTTGACTTATTTCGTAATTTTCTTTGGATACGATTTCAATTTTTTTGTCCAATCCACAGAGATATAATTCTTTATCAATTTCAGCATATTTAAGAAGGCGTGCAGGAATCAACATACGACTATTTGAATCCAAACTTACTTCCACTGCACTTCTGTAAAATCCTCTTAAAAATTTAGCATGGCTTTTTTTAAATGAGTTTAATTTTGAACGTATAAGTTCTGCTTGTCTTTCCCATTCTTCAATCGTGTATATCAATAAAGATTTTTCGTTAATATCCGGTTTCAGTACAAATCTTGCTTGAGAATTAGCAGGCATCTGCTTTTTAAATGCAGAAGGAAAAACAACTCTTCCTTTTGCATCAACTTTACCTTTATATTCTCCAATGAAACTTGACATGAATTAATATTACTTGAATATTTTGGCAAATATACAACTTTTTCCAACACTTGCAACCACAAAAAAACACTTTGTCCCACTTTTTTTCAAAAAGTTTTCATAGAATCTCATAACAACCTATAAAACAACGATTCAGAAGGCTTTTAAAAAAACAAAAAAGTACTAAAGACTTTACAAATAGTAAAAAAGAAGTAAGCCTTTTAAAGTCAAAGAGTTACAAAAACATAAAAAAAAATGTTAATTATTTTTATATAAAAAACGGTTTAAATACTTTTACGGAAAATTTATTAATAAAAATTTTATTGTCGAATATTTAATATTTTTACAAAAAAATTTACATTAAATTAACAAGTTTAATATCAGTTATTTAACATTTGTTTACAATCTCCAAAAGTGAAAGACGATTTTATAGATATTGAAGAAATAATAAAAAGCAAAAACAAGAAATTGTTTAAAATGCTTCCTCTTTTTATAATAAATTATCTAAAAAAAATTCTTCATCAAAATCAAATTAATAAAGTATTATCGGATAATAATAGTTATCAAGGTTTAGATTTTGCTCAAAGAATGTTAGACGAATTTGAAATAAGAACAGAAACCGACGGCGAAGAAAATATTCCCGAAAACGGAAAATTTATTTTTGTTGCAAATCACCCACTCGGCAGTTTCGACGGCATCGCTTTTATGACCATTCTCGGAAAACGATACGGAATAACAAAATCGGTGGTTAATGATTTGCTTCTGAACGTAAAAAATTACGAACCGCTTTTTATAGGAGTAAACAAACACGGTAAAACCGGCAGAGATGCGATTATGGAAATGGACGAAGTTTTCAAATCGGACTACCAAGTAATATTATATCCGGCAGGTTTGGCTTCAAGAAGGAAAAAAGGAATAATAAGAGATTTGGAATGGAAAAAAACTTTCATTACCAGAGCAAAAAAATATCAAAGAGATATTATTCCGGTTCATATTACAGGGAATTTATCAAATTTTTTCTATAAGTTAGCTAATTTACGTACAAAACTCGGGATTAAAGCTAATATTGAAATGCTTTACCTTGTAGATGAAACTTTTAAACAAAAAGGCAAAACATTAACTTTTAAATTCGGAAAACCAATATCTTATAAAACTTTCAGCAAAGAAAAAACGGACAAAGAATGGGGACAACTTGTTAAAAATCATGTTTACAAAATAGGAGAAGAAAATATAAATTCAGATTTTAAATATTGATAAACAATGAAATATATCTTTACTGATAAAAGTTTATTTAAAGAAGAAACGCATCATAAAATATATGTGTTTCTTCTTTTTATTATACTTATAAGTATTTCACAATCAAGAATTTCGTTAAGCATATCTCAAATTTTACTTTTTCTGAATTGGATACTTTCAGGAAATTTCAAGAAAAAATTTGATGTTTTGAAAAAAAATAAAGATGTCTTTATTTTTTCCGGCATTTATATGATAAGTGTTTTATTTTTTATTAATACTTCCGATATAAATACAGGTTTGGAAGACCTGAAATTAAAACTTCCTTTTTTGGCTTTCCCCTTGATAATTGCAAGTTCGGGCACTATTTCAAATAAACTTTTCAAATATCTTATTATATTTTTTTCACTGTCGATTGTCGTAAAAGCAGGGATTACATATTTTTTTTATTTTTCGACCGAAGCAAATCGCCTGAGTGAAGCGGTGTATGAAATTTCATATATACGTTTATCCGTATTCAGTTTAATTTCAGGCTTTTACTTGCTTTATTTTCTTTTTACGGATTTTTTTAATAACAAATTAAAAATTAAAGAAGCCTTATTTTTTATAAGTACATTTATATTTTTATCGTTTTTTGTTTTATTCCTAAAATCCTTTACCGGCACCGGTTTGTGGATATTATTGTTTATCGGATTAGTTATAATTCTTGCACACAAATCCAAAAAACAAAATTTAAAAAATATTATTTTTTTTTCGGGTATCATTTTTATTTCGATAGTTACAATATATATTTCATACACTATAATAAAATATAATAAAACTGAAGAATATCTAAATATAAACCAAAAACTTACCCTGTCCGGAAACTCATACGACAAGTCTGATAAAAATACGGACAAAGAAAACGGATATTCGGTTTCTGAATATATTTGTGCGAAAGAGCTTAAAGAAAATTGGAATAAAATAAGTAAATACAAATATTCAGGTAAAGATAAAAAAGACCAAGAAATAAAATATACTCTTATCAGATACCTTACTTCCAAAGGTTTACGAAAAGATAAAGAAGGAATCGAGGCATTAAGCAAAAATGATATTAGGAATATTAAAAACGGAATGAGTAACTATATTTTTGAAAACAATTTTTCTTTTTATTCTCGTTTATACGTTTTATACTGGCAAATCGAACAATATAATAAAGGTAAAAATCCGGCAGGACATTCAATTACTCAGCGTTTGGAATTTATAAAAAACGGTGTCCAAATTATAAAACAAAATTTCTGGTTCGGAGTAGGAACCGGCGATTTAGAATCGGAATTTTCAGAGCAATATAAACTCTCAAATTCACGATTACCGGCAAAATACAGACTAAAACCTCACAATCAATTTATTACATATTTTGTTTGTTTTGGTGTTTTTGGCTTTTTATATATTATATTTGCTGTTTTTTATCCTATTTTTTACAAGAAAAAATATAAAAACATAAAATTTTTGCTGTTTTTTATACCGTTTTTTATTTCATTATTTAATGAAGACGGTCTCGAAGTGCAGATAGGAATTACTTTTTTTGCCGTTTTTTATTCTTTATTGATGTGGGGAAATAAAAAAATATGCCGGTAATAAAAAATATTTTAAAAATTAAGGTTCTATACCTTTTTAATATTGCACTCCCATGTAAACTTCTATTAATTATCAAGTTACAATGAAACGATTTAGTAAAATCTTTTGTATATATGCTTATAACTGTGTTCAATCTAAAAAGCTGATTTTCTCGCAAACAGACCCTTAGGGTTTGAAGTAAAAAATTATAAATCAAACATTTAAATTTATTAAATATTGTTAAATCAAACCCTAAGGGTCTTTTTAAACTGAAATTATAACTTTTATTAATAAAAATATGAATTTAACTCAACTTACGGCAATTTCGCCAATCGACGGCAGATACAGAGGGAAAGTAAAAGAATTTGT
>JAOZMN010000010.1:0-7260 GCA_029934265.1 Bacteroidales bacterium | reverse complement strand
CATTTTTCGGAATTCGGATTAATAAAATATCGTACTCATGTAGAAGTAGAATATTTTATTGCCCTTTGTAAAATCCCACTTCCTCAATTAAAAAATTTTGATAAAAACAACAACGCAAAATTACGTTCTATAGTCGAAAATTTCACAGAAGAAGATGCTCAAAAAATAAAAGACATCGAAAAAATAACAAACCATGATGTAAAAGCGGTTGAATACTTCATTAAAGAAAAATTCGATGAAATAGGGATTTCAGAATATAAAGAATTTATACATTTCGGACTGACTTCACAAGATATTAATAATACGGCAACCCCTTTGTCGCTCAAAAAAGCAGTGGAAGAAGTTTACAACCCTTCAATGGAAGAGCTTATCGCAAAACTTTACGAACTTGCAGACAAATGGAACGACACTCCCATGCTGGCTCGAACACATGGTCAGCCTGCATCACCGACAAGAGTGGGTAAAGAGATTGAAGTATTTATCGAGCGTTTGCGAAAACAAATGTCGTATCTGAAATTAATACCTTATTCTGCAAAATTCGGCGGAGCAACCGGAAATTTTAATGCTCATCACTTGGCATATCCGCAAATTGATTGGGTCGAATTTGCAAACTCTTTCGTAAATCACGTTCTCGAACTCGACCGCTCGCAGACGACAACACAAATTGAACATTACGATAATCTTGCGGCAATGTTCGACAACATGAAACGCATAAATACAATTATCATAGATTTGGCACGTGATTTTTGGACTTATATTTCAATGGAATATTTCAAGCAAAAAATCAATAAAAATGAAGTTGGTTCGTCTGCCATGCCTCACAAAGTGAATCCTATAGATTTTGAAAATGCAGAGGGAAATCTCGGCATCGCAAATGCAATTTTGGAACATTTATCGGCAAAATTACCTATTTCGAGATTACAAAGAGATTTAACCGATTCTACTGTTCTGAGAAATATAGGAATGCCTTTATCACACACACTTATAGCCGTAAAATCTTTGTTGAAAGGACTTGGCAAACTGAAAATAAACAAAAATGCAATTTCCGATGATTTAGAAAATAATTATGCTGTAGTAGCCGAAGCAATACAGACAATTTTACGAAGAGAAAATTATCCGAATCCCTACGAAACCCTTAAAGAACTTACACGTACAAATTCTGTTATAAATAAAAAATCAATATCAGAATTTATTGATACTCTTGAAGTTTCAAAAGAACTAAAAACAGAACTTAAAAATATAACACCACAAAATTATACAGGAATTTGAGGTCTTCTACCTCGTTTAATATTTATTAAAAAAAGTCAAAAAACAGTTTAAACCGTCCCTTGACTTTTTTCTAAAACCCTTAAAATTATAATTTTATAATTTTAAGGGTTTTAATATTTTCTTGTTTTAAAGATATTTTAACAAAATATATACCTTTTGAAAGTTTTGAAATATCAACCGGCTTTTTATTTGTGTAATTTTTAATTTTGATATGAGTTTTTCCTGTTATATCGGTGATTTTCAGATTATAATTTTCATTATTATTTTTTAAATCTATAAAAAATTTGTCCACAGCCGGATTTGGATAAATTTCAATATTTTTTGTGGTAAAATCTTCGATATTTGCCATTGATTTTTCACCAAAAACAGGACGTATCATAATACTGCCGTCTATTTTGGATTGTTCCCAAGTGCCGTTTATGTTATAAAAAAGTTTATTTTTGGAATTTGTATTTTTATCCAAACCGATATTTAACATATCTTCTGTTGTTTGCGTCCAGCCGATATAAAAAACATCGTCTAAAAGTATCGTTTCCGGAAGTTCGTAAATATGAAAACTGTTCAGACCTTCATCATATTCCGGACGCACACCTTCTTGAGAATAAATCGGCTCGTCTTCCGGCAAGCCGGTTTCTTTGTTTTGCTTGCGAACTTCCAACCAAAAATATTGCCGACTTGCTTCTTCTATCGTTCTGTTGAAATATATTTTGATACTTTTGAGCTTATCCGATTTTGCCGGAGAAAATTCGTAAGCAACCGATGAGTATTTTGTTCCCGTGCCTGTGAGTCCGTATCCGGCTTCGGCTGTTCCATCATCGTAGGCATAAAAATCGAGAAATGATTGTTCGTAATTTATTGTGTTATTGCTTGTTGTATCGAAATCGGAAGTTACGATATTTGCACTAATATCAAATAATCCGAAACCTTGCGAGTCGGAATTAAACATATAAGTTGAAACTATATTCAAAGTGCCGGAATTTGCCGGAGGGACATTATACGAACCTCCTTCCAGCTTTTGATTTCCGGAAGTTCCGAGTTTATCCGTAAAAACAAAATTTATGCTGTCGATAAGGCGTACCGTATTATCGTTATTTGTATATGAAACTGAAATTTCATCGGCAACATATTTTTCCGGATTAGTTTTAAAATGCTCCCAAGGCATTGCTTGATAATCATTTAAAAAAGAAAGTAACGGAGCATTAAAAGCAATATCGTGAAAAATGGTATCTTTTTGATTACGATTTTTATTCAGATAAACATAATCTATGTGCCACTGGTCGGAATTTCCGGCAAGCGAAGGATAAATTCTTGTTCCCGAACTCGTATAGTTAGAAAATCGGAAACGAAATCCTTTTTTAAGATACTTTTCTTCGGATATTTTTAATATTGCGGTCTGAAATTCTTTATTTCCGTTTCCGGCTGTTGCCCAAACTTTGTTCCAAATAAATTCTTCCGGAGCATAAAATTCAAGCATCAAAGAATCTTGTATTTCAGGCTTGTCGGCAAGTCCTTGCGGCAGATATTGAAAACTCAAATAAATTGTATTTTCGCCGGGATAATTAAGGTTTATCGGTTGCGAAGTCAGAAAATCGGAAATTATCAATTTCTCGAAATATGCTTCCGGATAAAGCTCTCCGTTTTTGTTCAAAGCATCGAAAGTTGCCACTCGTATGGACGGAGAAGTCGCCACATAATTGGAATTTATAAAAACATTGCTGTCCGACCACAATTTTACATCGGGAAAAATTTCAGACCGAGAAAAATCGTCCCAAAAAGGTAGTTCTACGGTGTCGGCAACTTCTCCGTCTTTATTGAAATTTATTTTATCATTAATTATCGGATTGTCGATAATATTTGTAACAATTTCTTGCGAAAATATATTTAAGGATAAAAAAAAGAGTATTAATGTTATTAATGGTTTCATTTTTATTTTTGGTTTTGGTTTTAATTTTCATCAAATAGTTCTGCCGGATTTATTTTGAATTGTAGCATTTGTGCCGTTTTTCGACCATTATCACCGCCCTTTCTCTGCATTGTAATATTTCCGATTTTGATATTTCCTTTTTTTGTTATTTCAACCTCTCCATTCCCAAAATGATTCAAAACAACATTTATTGGTTCTAAAATCCATTTTGCATCTTCTTTAATTTTCTGAGCAACAAGCATCCATTCGGCTGAAAATTTCCCTCTTCCTTTTATAATGTCATTAACAATTAAGGTTTTATGTTTTTTAATCCAATTTATTAAAACATCTTGATTTTCTTTGCAAAATTCATTTATAAATGTCCGCCTTGTGTCTTTTGGATTTTTAATTTCCGGTAAAATTTCCCCTGTATATTTTTTCAATAAAATAGCAATTTTTTCAGGAATAGACCACATTTCAGCATACTTATCTACCCACCTTTTATCAATTTGGTTAAATCCTTTTAAATTACTTACTAATTTCACCTGTATATTTTCAACATCTATCGCTTTTTTTAATTTAATTGTAACTTGAACCTGAACATCGGCTTTGTAACCTGACAGTACAACGGCTTCAACATATTCTATTTCGTCCAAATTATAGTTCATTATTTCCAGCCATATTTTTGCATTACTGTCAGTTTTCCAATTATTAAATTTGGATACTATATCTTTCTCGTTCCGGAATCCTTGTTTTGCTGTTTTCGAACCTAATTTTTGTTTTTTGTTCATTTTTTTCGATAGCATTTATAATTTCTTTAATAATATATTGTAACACATTTATTGACACACTGTTACCAAATTGTTTATGAGCTTCCGAAACACTTTTATGATAAATAAATGTTTCCGGATAGCCTTGTAACCTTGCGCATTCTCTTGGTGAAAGTTTACGGATTTTATCGTTAATTTTATACAATCCTGTTTTTGAACCTGCACCGCCTCCATAAGCAGATAATGTTATTGCGTGTCCGTCAGGGTGATATATTCTTTCCCCTTGTCCTCCTTTATTAACTTTTCCTATTTGAACAGGTTTGTTCGGCAAATTAATTTCTCCGAAAATATTTTTTCCGGTAATGTATTTTTTATAAAAAATTATATCATTTCGTTCTATAATTTTTCCGTTTCCGGGATTATTTTCAAGTATTTCCGATAAAGAAGAAATTAAATCTAATGTAGGAAATTCAAAATTAATATTACTGAAATTGTCATTATTAAAAGCGATAATATAAATTCGCTCTCTATTTTGCGGCAGTCCGAATTTGCTTGTATTCAAAACTTTATAATGAACTGTATAATTCATTTCTTGCAAAGTTTTCAGTACAACTTTTAATGTTTTTCCATTATCGTGTTTTGCAAAATTTTTAACATTTTCCAGAAATAAAATTTTAGGACGATGATAATTTACAATTCTTGCAATATCAAAAAATAAAGTTCCTCTTGTGTCCTCAAAACCTTTTTGTTTTCCGGATATTGAAAATGCTTGACAAGGAAATCCTCCGCATAATATATCATGTTTCGGTATATTTTTTTCATCAATACCGGTAATATCACCTTCAGGTTTTAAATTATGATTTATTTCATAAATTTCAGAGGCTTTTTTATCAATTTCAGACGCAAAAACACATTCTGCTCCAAAAGATTTTAAAGCATAATGAAATCCACCGATTCCTGCAAATAAATCAATAAATTTATAACCGCTTAGGTTCTTATTATTTTTTGCTATTCTAATCATTTTCACTTAATCTGTGATTATTTTTTTACAAAATTAAAAATAAATACCTTTGCAAAAAATCATTAATCATTTTTAAAATGTCGGAAGCAAGAGTTGCACTCAAAAAATATTTCGGATACGATACATTTCGTCCGATGCAGGAAGAAATTATCGAGGCTGTTTTGGATAAAAAAGACTGCCTTGTCCTGATGCCTACAGGTGGCGGAAAATCTATCACCTTTCAACTTCCGGCTTTGATTAGAGACGGACTGACCATTGTCGTTTCACCGCTTATTGCTCTGATGAAAGACCAAGTCGATGGGCTTGCATCTGCAGGGATTTCAGCGGCATACCTCAACAGTTCGCTTAGCGGAATCCAACAAAACGATATTGAAAACAAAACGCTTGCCGGTGAAATAAAATTGCTTTACGTTTCGCCTGAAAAACTCGTTTCGGAAAGTTTTTATCATTTTTTGCAGAAGTTGGAAGTGAACCTGTTCGCTATTGATGAAGCACATTGCATATCGCAATGGGGACATAATTTCCGACCGGAATACACAAAGTTAAAATTCCTTAAACATTATTATCCGGATATTCCGATAATTGCACTTACGGCAACTGCCGATAAAATAACGGCAAGAGATATTTTAAAACAACTGCGTTTGGAAAAACCGGAATATTTTATTTCGTCTTTCGACAGAAAAAATATAAGTCTGAACGTAACTTCCGGCACAAATCGTTTCGAGAAAATACTTGCTTTTATAAATAACAGACAAGGAGAATCAGGAATAATTTATTGTTTGAGCCGAAAATCGACAGAGCAGATTGCAACTAAATTAAAAACAAAAGGAGTTGATGCCGCTTTTTATCATGCGGGAATGTCGAGTGAGGCACGCTCGAAAATTCAAACAAGTTTCATTAACGATAATACAAAAATCATTTGTGCCACAATAGCTTTCGGTATGGGTATAGACAAATCGAATGTTCGTTTTGTGTTGCATTATAATATGCCCAAAAATATTGAAGGTTATTATCAGGAAATCGGACGAGCCGGAAGAGACGGGCTTAAAAGCGATACGCTGATGTTTTACAGTTACAGAGATGTAATGGTGTATCGTGATTTTATAGAGCAAGCCGATGACAATAAAAACAAGCCGATTGAAATTGCTAAACTGCAACGTATGCAAGAGTTCGCAGAAGCTCAAACTTGCAGAAGAAAAATGTTGCTCAGTTATTTCGGTGAGCATTTGCCGGAGGATTGCGGAAATTGTGATGTTTGTAAAAATCCGCCTCAACAATTCGACGGTACTTTGATTGCTCAAAAAGCACTTTCTGCGGTTTATCGTTTGGGCGAAAGAGTGGGAATGAGCTTACTTATAGACGTTTTGAGGGGTTCGGGAAGGAGAGAAATTTTTGACAGAGGATACGATAAAATAAAAACTTACGGAGCCGGCAGAGATGTTAGCTACAACGATTGGCAACAAATTATCATGCAGTTGCTAAATCAAGGTCTTATAGAAATTGCTTACGACCAAAATCATGTATTGAAACTTACACAGGCGAGCAAAGACGTACTTTTCAGCAATAAAAAAGTAAAACTTGTAAAATCATCGGAAATAAAACGCAAAAAAGAGGAACGTTTGCAAAAAGCCAAGCCTGTGAGTAAAACACAAATGCTTAGAGGTGAGTTATTTGAACAACTTCGTGCAAAACGAAAAGAACTTGCTTCGCAAGCCGGCGTGCCTCCTTATGTTATTTTTAATGATGCTACTTTGGAAGAGTTAAGCGAAAGGAAACCAACTTCAAAGGACGATTTAATCGGTATTTCAGGTATCGGGGAACACAAAAGGAATAAATACGGAGATATTTTTATAGCTGAAATTATTAAGTTCATGAAAGAAAAAGATGCAGAGGGACAAAAAATACAAGGTGCAACTTACGTGATTACTTATCAATATTACAAGGAAGGTTTAACTGTTGATGATATTGCAATAAAAAGAAATTTAAAACCGGTTACAATTTTTTCTCATCTTGCAAACGCTTATACCAACGGAAAAGATATTGATATTTTCAGTCTTGTTTCACAATCGGAACTGGACAGAGTCGGACAAGCAGTAAAAGAATTAGGCGAAATTGAAGGTGTAAAGCCTATATTTGAACATCTTAATCAAGAAATTGATTACGGAAAAATCAGATTAGCTTTGAGTTATTTTGATAAAATTTAAAAAAATATTTTCTCTATACTTTGATTGAAACTAAATTTACATTATCTTTGTTAAAATTGTGGGTGTCTTTCTATAATATTCTAATTATTAAAT
>JAOZMN010000525.1 GCA_029934265.1 Bacteroidales bacterium | reverse complement strand
TTTATATTCGTCGAAATGTTGTTTGTCACCTTTGCCTCCCTCTATTGCACCGGAAATTATAAGCGGTGTTCTGGCATCATCTATCAATACGGAATCTACTTCATCGACAATCGCATAATTGTGTCGGCGTTGTACAAGGTCTTTCGGACTTATTGCCATATTATCTCTAAGATAATCGAAGCCGAATTCGTTGTTTGTTCCGAAAGTAATATCCGCTTGGTATGCTTTTCGTCTTGCATCGGAGTTCGGTTGGTGCGAGTCGATACAATCCACACGCAAACCATGAAATTCGTATAAAGTTCCCATCCATTCGGAGTCCCTTTTTGCAAGATAATCATTTACGGTAACAAGGTGTACTCCCCTACCCGACAAGGCGTTAAGGAATACCGGTAAAGTTGCCACAAGGGTTTTTCCTTCTCCTGTTGCCATTTCGGCAATTTTACCTTCATGAAGTACTATACCGCCGACAAGCTGTACATCGTAATGTACCATTTCCCACAAAACTTTTGTTCCTCCGGCAAGCCAAGCATTTTCATATATGGCATAATCACCGTCGATGGTTATGTCGTCTCTTCTTGCGGCAAGTTCTCTATCGAGTTTGTTTGCTTTTACTTTCAGTTTTTCGTTTTCTTTGAAACGGCGTGCTGTTTCTTTAATAATTGCAAATGCAAGCGGTAATATTTCATCAAGTTTTATTTCAATTTTTTTGTCGATTTCTTCTTCAATTTTATCTATTTCGGAATAAATTTTTTCCCGCTCGTTCACGTCCGTAGAGTCTGCTTTTGCTTTCTTCTTAAATTCTGATATTTGGTCGTTTTCAGTCCTGATAAATGCTTGAATTTCTTTTTTGAGTTCAAGTGTTTTATTTCTTAAAGTGTCATTGGAAACTCCGGAAAGTTTCTCATGCTCTTCTTTTATTTTTTCAACAACAGGTTGAATTTTTTTAATATCTTTTTCGGATTTGTTTCCGACAAATGTTTTAATTATTTTATTTAATATACTCATGTGTTTTTATTTGAAAATTAAATATCAATATTTTATTTATTTCTTAATTTTTCTATTTCTTCTTTTGTTAATCCTGTTACGTCTGCTATTAAATTTACTTCCAATCCTTTTACCAACATTTTTTTTACGGATTCAAGTTTTTCTTTTTTAATTCCTTTTTCAATTCCTTTTTCAATTCCTTTTTCAAAAGCTGTATTCTTAATATTAAAAATATCTCTGTAAGCATTAACACTTGCTTCATATTGCTTATATTCGTCGGGTTTTAATTTTGCAATTTCAGCTGTTTTAAATAATTTCAGGAAAATTTGTTCTTTTAATTCCGGCGGTATTCTTTCCAGCTTAGATAGATTTTTTAATACAAAAAGCCATTTTTCAAAACGAGTTTTTAACTCTTTTTCGGTTTTTTGAAATTTAGGCATTTCAAGATAAATATATGTCAATTTATTGTAAAAAACTTCTTTTGTTTCTCGTTCAATTAATTTTACATCATGACGATATTTCTCAGGGTCGCTTTCTTCAAAAATGAAATCAAGAATTCCTATTGTATAAACGGCTTTTAGTTCAAAATTCCAAAATTTATTTTTATTTCTTGCTTGTTCTTGAATAGGGAATGTTGAATAAAAAATTGTTCTGTCTTTAAAGAATTTTTGCTCGGCTTTTTGCATTTCAACGATGAATTGCTCACCTTTTTCATTTTTGCAGTAAATATCAAAAATAGCTCTTCTGTCTCCGACAGAAAAAGGTAATTTTTCGTTTGGCAAATAAGATATTTCTGTAATTATTCCTGCTTGGTCTTTTAAAAGTTCATTCAAAAAATCAAGTAATAAATCTTTATTGGGTTCTTCGCCGAAAAGTTTTTTAAATCCATAGTCGGTGAAAGGGTTTATGTATTTTGAATGAAAATCTGACATTGTGGCGTGAAATTACTTGGTTATATATATTGCAAATATAAAAAAAAAAAAGAAAAAATATTGAATGGAATATTTTTTTTATAGAAGTAAAGAAACTGTTGAAAAAAAACGAAGTGTTTATTGGACTTTATTTTTGAGAATTTTTTTT
>JAOZMN010000127.1 GCA_029934265.1 Bacteroidales bacterium | reverse complement strand
TTAACGGTTTTAGCCGTTTATTTCATTTTAGTCACTATTAATTTACACTATCAAATAGTTATAATCAATGGTTAGTATAATTTGGGAATTTTATTTATTGTTCTAATTGTTGTCTCAAAGTCAATATTGATAGTTTTACAATATTGCTTTATAGAATTCCATTGAATTTTATTTTCGTCATTAACTCGTTGTAATGCAAGGTTTCTGTCAATTACACCCTCTCTTATTTGATTGCTTCTGAAAGTATCGTTTTCCGTAAAACCTGCAATTATATAATAAATATAGTTATAAAAAGCTGTTGTTCCGTCTCCTATACGCCATGTTGTTGATGTATCCGGAGATATTTCCCAATCATACTTATCAAATAAAACAGTTTCGATTTCCTCTTCATCCCAGTATAAATAATCAAACAAATTCAAATAATCGTGCGGAATAAAATAATATGAAAAAAACGCTCCAAGCGTATCTAAAACAGAACTATTAATGTATTGAGGGTTTTTAACAAATTCTTTGGCATAAAACATCGACATTCTTATTTTATTTTTATTATTAATGTGATATGCCATTGAGCCACCAACATCTTGTTTAGCTCCAGTAAATCCTGTTTTGAACATTGTTTTTTCAAAAGGATTCTCTCCCATTATCGTTAAATCTATTTTATAATCTTTTTTCAATTTATGTGCATAATAAAAATATTGCTTATCGCCTGCCATAAACAACGGTATAGTTCCAAGTTCCGGACGCTTAAGCCATGCAAGTACATTTTTACGTATGTTTTTTCTTTTTTTTCTTATATCGGCAGAAATTAAAATATGTTCGACTCCGAGTTTACCGCAAAGTCTTGCTTGATTTCTTCTTGCTAAATCAGTCAGCATTCCCCAGTCATACGAAAAAGCTATAGGATTTAATCCTAATTCTTTTTTTGCATAATGCAAGGAATAACAACTGTCTCTACCTCCACTTAAAGGGATTAACACATTGTGTTTTTCATTGTGTTTTATAAATTCATTTGTTAATTTTGTTAATTTATCTGCTCCAAAAACTTTAAAGTTTTTATGATTTTTACAAAAATTACATTCACCTGTATTGTTAAATTCAATAAAGGGAAATGTTTCAGGAAGTAAACAAGAAGTACATCTTTTTATTTCATTTATTTTGTTACTGCATTTTTCAAAATAATCGTTAAAAACTATAGGTATTTTTTTTGTATTTTTCTTGTATGAATTATTTTCTCCATATAAATCAATGATTTTATTTTTTTTAGGATTTATATCTAAATTAGAAAAATCTTTAATTTTATTAAGCTCTCCTGTTTCGTAAAGCTCGAAGGACAATGTTTTTAAATTCAGCGAACAAGAGGTCTTGGATTTTAAATTTTTAATTTGTTCGGTATCAAAATATTTATTTAAGTTTTGTTTTTTTATTAGAGCTGTTAAAATGTACCGTTCCGAAGCAAATATAAAAGATTTTTTTTGTTTTGAAAACAAGTAATACAACGAACCATTGTTTGTAGATAAAAATAAATTATTATATTCAGAAAAAACAAAAGCGATTGTTGTCATTCCGTATATCTGTTTGTAAGTTTCGAATATTGAATGCGTAACAGATTTAGAATTTGTTTTATATTTACGTAAAAGGAAGAAAATAAGCTCACTGTCAAGTTCCGATTTTTTTTTTTCCGGTTCTTGTTGTTTCCATAATTCATCTACGTTTACAACAATTCCGTTATGAATACCTATTGTTTCATTTTTTATGACAGGTTGATTATTTATATTTAATTCTTCATATCCATTTGTTACAAGTCGCGAGTGTCCAATAACAAAAGTTTCGTTACCAACCGAACATATTTTGTTTAATTTATTTTTATACTTATCAGATTTTATAAGCGTAGTTGCCGGATAGGGGGTTTTATATATACTAATTTCATTACTATTTTTCATGGCAAAGCCTGACGCTTCCTTTCCTCTTGATTCAGACAGTTTGAAAAGAGTATTTACTATTTTCTTCTTCTGTCCTGTTTCTAATTCACTATTTTCCTTAGATACAAATCCAAAAATACCACACATTCTATTCTTCTTTTATTTATTTATAAAGTCTTTCATTATCTTGAATATCCATCCACATTGCAAAGAGTAAAGATTGAAATGCACTAACAAACAGAAAAATAAAAGCAAGCAAAGGTTCATAAGATAATTTTTCACCGATAATAATGGCTTTTCCTACTTTCCAAGCATAAGGTATAAGCATAATACTTAGCAAAAATGCGAAATTATAAAGTAAAAATAAAGGGTGAAAATCTCTAAATAAATATTTTATCCACAAACGTTTAATAAATGACTTTAACAGTAAAAATGAAATTGTCGGTATTACTTTAAAAATTTTCATTTTTGATTGTTCACCTATATTGTAAACGGGTTTTATTTCAACTTCTTTTATTTTGCAAAAAGCGATATTGAGTTTTACTAATATGTCATTAGGATAACCATATCTTCTATAAATATTATACAGCCTTATTGAGTTTAATGCTTTATTTGAAATAGCAGTATAACCGGTTTGTGTATCTGAAACGTGCCAATATCCTGATGCTATTTTTGTCAAAATAGATAATATAGAATTTCCGAAATATCGAGTTTTAGGAATTACAAGCCAAGCACTTCTATGTATAAGCCGATTTCCTTTTACGTAATCAATATTATCTTCAACAATCGGTCTGCAAATAGATTCAAGTTCGTCAGGATCCATTTGTCCGTCTCCATCTATTACGGCAGTACAGTCAATATTATTATCCCTGCACCATTTATACCCAACAGAAACCGTTGCTCCAGCTCCTGAATTTTTTTCTAAATTAATTAAAACAATTTTTTTGTTTTCAATATCTTCTTTTTCAATTTGATGTACCGGATATAATAGGCTTTCCCGGTTTCTCATTTCTTCAAGTACTTCGTCTGCTTTGCTGTAAATTCCTGTTTTTTTGATGTTAATTTCCTGTTTTAATTCGGAAGTGCCGACTTTTTTAATTATTTTCCGAACAACGTCTTTTGTTTTGTCGGTTGAACAATCATTAACTACAATTATTTTATCTACAAAATCAGGTAGTTCGTTAATAACCATTTCTATTTGAGTTTCTTCATTATAGGCTTTTATTACTACTGCTATTGTCTTGTTTTTATACATCTATCGTTTTAAAGTTGTTTCAATAATTCTGATGAAAGTTTTGTTATTTTTTGTACTTCTTCGACAGACATTGTCTGCAACATTGTTTTTGCAATTTCCTTTATACCCTCTTCTTTACCTTCTTCTCTTCCCTCTTCTTTTGCGGTTTCTATCATATCAAGCTCTGACGCCATTCTGTCGAGAAAACGTTCGTATTCTCTTCGAGTTCTATCGTCCATTTTCAGATAATCTAATTTTTCTTGTACTTTTTTTATATTTTTAGATTTACTGCCTTCTTTTATTTTCTCGTTCTTAAACCAAAAAATCCATTCATCAATTGCTCTCTCTACAACATTTTTATATTTATTGACCTCTATTAAATAATATTCCGGAAAAATTTCAATTCCGTTATATTTACTCCCTTTGGGTGTTAATTTTTTAACTTTTTCATTATCTTTATCTATTTTTTCGCCGGTTGTTATACCTGTAAAAGTAGTGTTACCGTAATATAAATAGTCTTTACCGATTCCAAGGTTAAAATATAGTATGCTTATTGAAATAACTTTGTTTATTTTACCATATTTCTCTCCTAATTTTATGCTTTCTACTATATTTTTTGATGTCCCGAATAATAAGCGAAATAAATAATCAGATTCTTTTGTATTTTGTATTTCTATTATTATGTTTCGTCCTGTTTTGTCTTTTACCAATACATCAACTTTGTTGAATTTGTCATTTTCAACTTTTTGATTGGTTTCACTTTCTAAAATATCAATCACTTTTATTTCATTGTCTTCAAACAAGGCACTTAAAAAACCTTCAACAATATCATAATTTGCTTTATCTCGCAGTAAATGCTTCATAGCCCAGTCAAAACGGACTATTTGTTGTTTTTCTTGATTACTCATTTTTTAAGTGTTTATTGATAAGCAATTTTTAATTTTTATATATATGAGTTCAGTCTAAAAAGTATATTTTTTCAAAATCAGACCCTTAGTGCTTTAAGTAATATGCTGTAATTCAAGCGTTTAGGTTTATTGATTTTTGTTAAATCAAACCCTAAGGGTCTTTTTATACCGAACTCATATATTCTATTAAAAATCGGACTTGAATATAAATATAAAGCCGGTACTACATAATACAGAAAACTTGATACTTTTTCATATCTGTCAATATATCTGCCATGTAACATTGTGATGACAATAATAGAATGCTCAAATAAAAATTAAGGAAACTCCGGTACAATTTATACCTCCCTCTTTAAGTTAAAACTTTGTTTCTGCCGAATTTTATTTCTTAATACAAATAGAAAAAATCCAACACTTAAAAGCAATTCCGCCGGCTCTTGTTCTATTGAAGTAAAATTTAAAAAATTATTATTAGGCATTATATTGTCATGATACACATAAAAAAACAAAACAGGAATAAAATATCCTATTAAGTACCAATTCGGAATAAAATACCTATTTATAATTTTATTTTCTTTTTTTATAATTATGAAAAATAGCCAAGCAAGTGTACCATATAAACCGATTAATTTGTAAAATTTGTGTAAATTTTCTGAAATCGGCTTTAAATTATGTAATGTAATTTCATTTTGAACATTGTTTTTTGAAAAATATTCAGGAGTAGAAACTTCAAAAATTCTTTGTCCCCAACTTATTTCTTCTCCTGCTACAAAAAACATTCCGAGTGCCAACAAGAAATACAAAATGCCGAAAATTTTTTTTGTTTGTTTCAAAAAAGTAAAAGAAACTAAAAATGCCGTTAAAGAGGACATTAAATAAAAAATTGCTGTCAGATATTCTACCAAGCCGTCTTCATTAGATAATTTCACAAAGAAAGAATAGTTTTTTTCGTGTATTATATAAAAATATACAATAATACTTACGGAAAACAACAAAATAAATATACGAATAAATAATTTATTAGATTTTAATTTTTTCATTTTTTATATTTGATTTGATTTTTTATTTTATCGAAAATTAAACTTGAATACAGATATAAAGCTGGTACTATATAATACAGAAAACTTGATACTTTTTCGTACCTGTCAATATATCTGCCATGCATTAAGGTTATTATTATTATTGACAATAAATGTACAAGTGTTAATGTATTTATAATAAAGGCTTGTTTATCTTTAAATTTACTTTTTATTAATTTAATTCCGGTTTTTGCAAAAATATACAAAAATAAGAATATCCAAATAAAACTTCTAAAAAAAAGATTATGAAACAAATAATAATTGTAATACATAAAAAGCCAAATATTATAATATTTTTTGCCAGGTTTGTCTCTTTGATTTAAATAATTGTAAACATCTGCTTTTATTACGTTTTCTATAAGTTTTTTATCCAGTATTGTAGAGTTGTATTCTTTAAACATATATTCTTGAACTTCTTTATTTACAATAAAATTTCCAAATATGCTTTTATGTTTTCTGTTTGAACGTCTTTTTTTAAAGACATATAATTCTTCGAATCTTCTCGGTATTTCTTTGAAATAAAAATTATTGTTTCGTACCGCTATTTGTAGCCAATACATAGTGAAGGTTCGTATTCGGTCATGTGGTTGTTTTTGGTTGGTAAAAGGCTGAATATTATTTAATGTTTTAATAATTGTGGTTTTGTATCTTCCGGGATTTCCAAACATAAACATATCCGATTTATAATAATTATAAGATGCCCATGCAAGGTTTATCAGAAAAAGAGGTAATAACAAATAAAAATAATGTTTTTTCTTAAATTTATTTACAAAAAGGAATATTAATCCTATTGCCATAAAAAAATAAGTATAAATACCGTTTGAGCGTATAAAAGCAGGAAAGAAAAAAGATACAGAAAATACTAACCACACAAATTTATTTTTACTGTTGAATGCAAAAATAAACATTGCTACCCAAAAGATTAAAGAACTTGTATAAATTGATTCTGTCAGGATATTTGAATCGTGATAAATTGATACGGTATCCATTATAAAAATACTTATTGCTATTGAAACTGCTATTGATATTTTTTTGTAGTATTTTGCAACTACATAAACCAAAAACAACGAACTTGCAAGTGTTAATAAATTTTGTATCAATACTATGGTTATAACTTTATCCGAAAATAAATTTATAAGATATAAAAACACAGGGTAACCGGGTGGCAGAAATGCTATATCCGGCAAATAACCATTTTGCATTTGTAAGGCTGAATAACAATATTCGCAGGTGTCGTTGTAAAATTCGGGGATTGGAAGCCAAATGAAAAATGGTAAGCGAGAAAATATAAAAGAAAACAGTAATATCGTTTGTGATAAAATTAATGGGTTACTATATAAAAATTTAATTATTTTTATGAGTTTTTGCTTCATTTATTTTTAAAGTTTGATAGTTATTTAAACATAATAAAATTCCTTATTGTCCCTGCTATCTATTACTATCTTAAAAATTTCACAACCATCTTTCGATACAAAACCCCTCCATTTTTTTGTACAAATCGAATTATTCTATAATTAAAAAATATTTTTCTTTTTTCTTTTCTATACTCTGAGTAATAATTTTTATTTACAAATATTAAATCTCGTTGATTATATATTAACTTTCCTTTAGCAATTAAAATAAATTCCATGTTTTCCATAAGAGAAATTACATCATCTTGAGTTTTTTGATTTTTCCAAAATTGTTTAGTCTCTACTTCTACATGAATAAACCTTACATCTTCTTTTACATCTTGAATACCTTCTAACACCTCGTAACCTGCACTTTCGGTATCTATCCAAAGCATTAATTTTTTATTGTTTATATTCTCTTTTTTTATGAATGTATCTAATCTTGTTGCGTCTATTATGTACTCTGTACTGCCTTCACTTCCTGAATTTCGTTGTCTAATTGAACTTATTCCCTTATTTTTTGATTTATTTTCCAAGAAAAAAGTTATTTCTTTATTCTCGTTCCAAACTGCATTGTGAACGATTCTAATATTGTTTTTCAACAATAGTTTATTAGTAAGCATTTCTTTATAATTATCAGGATTTGCTTCAAATGCAATAATGTTTGATAGGTTAGACATTTTTTTTAATCTAATGGATTGTGATCCATCCATAGAACCAACATCAAATATATAATCTGGTTTAAACGTTTTAGTAATTAATTGAAAAAACAAAGGTGTATATATCAGACTAATAGTATTTTGCATAAGTTTTTATTTTTATTTACGTTAGAATTTTGTATAAAACGCTATGTTGCTTATAATTAGCACGTTAAGAGAAAAAAGCACGCATTTTACTTTGTAAATTTTGTACTTTTTAAACCTAACTCATGTTATCTTTTTATCATATTAATATATTCCTCTTTTAGTGTTTCCCATGAATATTTTTCACTGAATAACTTGTAAAGCATCTCTCCTTTTTCTGTAAACCAATTTTCCTTCACTTCATATTTTTTTATAAAAGTACTTAATTTTCCTTCTTTTGTCATATCAATAAGTAAATCTTCATCTTCGACAATCCACTTATTTAAGACTCTGTTATGTGCAACAACAGGAATTTTATTTAATCCGGCTTCAAGCAGTACTAATCCAAAACCATCTGAAATTGATGCAAAGGTAAGAATATCTGCAACTTTATAAACATTATTCATCTCAACAGGCTTCACGTATAAATGTACAAGTCTTTTTGCTAATAGTTTTTTTGCTTTTTGTAACAATTCATTATCTGCCACACCTCCACACAAAACT
>JAOZMN010000126.1 GCA_029934265.1 Bacteroidales bacterium | reverse complement strand
GTCAGTAATTTATCAAAAATAAATTGTATTTTTTGTATTGCCGGTTTATGCGAATCAGACACATTTTCTGACATTTTACGCTTAAATTCACTAAATTGATTAAGAATAACAAACAAAATTTCAGTTTTACTTTTAAAATGTCGGTATATTGCCGGTTCGGAAATTCCGATTTCGTGCGACAGATTTTTAATGGTAAATCCCTGAATGCCTCTTTGAGCAATCAATTTTACGGCTTCCATTATTATTTGATGTTGCCTGTCAGATAGCATTTTTTAAATAGGTTAGTTAGTGTTCACTCGCAAAATAACAACTTAAATTTTAACTTTCCAAATTTTTCTTGAAAAAAGTTTTATTAAATAAAAAAGTTCACACAAAAAATGACTGCTAATTTGCATTATATTAAATAGTTATAAAATCGGCTTTCCCCATATACTATTTTTTAACTATCTATTAGTTTGTAGTTTAGCTTTTTTTTATACTTTTACGCCTTTAAAACATTGAATATAACCCCTAATTAATTACTAAAAACACATTCACAATGGACAACTTAACATTAATGTTTATCGGAGCAGGAGTTCTCGGTATTTTATTTACCATCTGGAAAACCGCATGGGTAAAAAAACAAGAACCGGGAAACGATAAAATGGTAACAATAGGCAAACATATTGCCGATGGTGCTATGGCTTTTCTAAAAGCCGAATATAAAATACTCGCTATTTTTGTAGCAGCAGTAGCCGGTTTGCTTTATTTTAAAGGAAGCAACGAAGAACTTTCCAACGGTTTTGTTGCAGTTTCTTTCGTAGTAGGAGCTGGATTATCTGCCTTTGCGGGATATTTAGGTATGAGAATAGCCGTTAAAGCTAACATTCGCACAACAAATGCAGCACAAAACTCTCTTAATGAAGCCCTTAAAGTAGCTTTTACAGGCGGAAGCGTTATGGGACTCGGAGTTGTTTCTTTGGGTATTATCGGACTTGGAGGTTTGTTTACTGCATATCAGCTTTTGGGCTTCGACGGAGGTATTCCGGAAGTTCTGAATGTAATTTCAGGTTTTTCGCTTGGAGCATCTTCAATAGCATTATTTGCTCGTGTCGGCGGAGGTATTTACACAAAAGCTGCCGACGTGGGAGCAGATTTAGTAGGGAAAGTTGAAAGCGGTATTCCGGAAGACCACCCGCTGAACCCGGCAACCATTGCCGATAACGTAGGTGATAATGTAGGAGATGTTGCAGGAATGGGAGCCGATTTATTCGAATCGTATGTAGGTTCGATAATTGCCACAATGGTACTTGGTGCCGTTTTCTTAAATACCGAAGCCATAAGTGAAGGTTTTAAACTCGGACCGATTTTATTACCGCTTGCACTCGGTGCGGCAGGTATTATTATTTCAATAATAGGAACTTTTTTCGTAAACATAAAAGAGGGAGGAAACCCTCAATCGGCACTCAATAAAGGTGAATTTGTTTCCGCCGGATTAATGATTATTGCTTCGTATTTCATTATTGATTTCTTCTTACCGGAAACATGGACAACCGTATCAGATGCAGGTAACGAAATTGTAACAAAAACTTTTTATTCAATAGGCGTATTTTGGTCAACGATAATAGGACTTGCCGCAGGATACGGAATTGGTAAAATTACTGAATATTATACAGGAACAGGCAAAAGACCGGTTGCAGGAATCGTAAAAAAATCCTCAACAGGAGCAGCAACAACTATTATCGGAGGTTTGGAAGTTGGATTAACTTCTACCGCAATACCTATAATTATAATTTCAGCCGCAATAATCGGTTCTTATATGTTTGCAGGATTATACGGAATTGCAATAGCTGCGGTAGGAATGCTTGCAAATACGGGCATTCAACTTGCCATTGATGCTTACGGACCTATCGCCGACAACGCCGGCGGAATTGCAGAAATGTCGGAACTCGCTACGGAAGTTCGCCAAAGAACAGACAAATTAGACGCAGTAGGAAACACAACCGCCGCTATCGGTAAAGGTTTTGCAATCGGCTCGGCAGCATTAACAGCTCTTGCTCTTTTTGTGGCATTTATGCAACAAGCCGGAGTAGAAGCGATAAACCTCGCAGACCCTAAAATTATTGCAGCTTTATTTTTCGGCTCGATGATTCCGATGTTATTTTCAGCACTTGCAATGGGTGCAGTAGGACGTGCAGCAAGCAAAATGATAAATGAAGTAAGACGACAATTCAGAGAAATACCGGCTTTGAAAAAAGCATTGGTAATAATTAAAAAATATGACGGAAATCTTGAAACAGCAACCGACGAAGAAAAAGCAATCGTAAAAGCAGCAGACGGTACTCCTGAATACGATAAATGTGTTGATATTTCGACAAAAGCATCTCTTAGAGAAATGGTTTTGCCGGGAGTTCTTGCTCTTACGCTTCCTGCTCTTATGGGTTTTATAGGCGGTGCGGAAATGCTCGGCGGAATGCTTGCCGGTGTAACTGCAACAGGTGTACTTATGGCAATTTTCCAATCGAATGCCGGCGGTGCTTGGGATAATGCAAAAAAAATGGTGGAAGAAGGCGTTGTTATAGATGACTCGACTTACGGGAAAGGCTCTGATTTACACAAAGCTACCGTTGTAGGTGATACCGTAGGCGACCCGCTTAAAGACACTTCCGGTCCTTCTCTGAATATTTTGGTAAAACTAATGTCTATAGTTGCTCTTGTTATAGCTCCGAGTATTGCTATAAATATTAACTCAGATGATACTAATCAAGAAAATACAGAAAAAGTTATTTTTATTGATAATAATTCCGAATTAGAAACTGCGGATAATACAGTAAATTATAATGATGTTATCAATGCAAATACAAATTCTTCCGGAAATAATGTAAACACTAAAATAAAAACATCCAACGATAATAAAAAATCGGAAACAAAAACTATATCTAAAAATGAAATAAGAAAAACAAAGATGTAAAAAGTTTTTAAACATAATTAATATACAAAAAAGCCGACAGTATTTGTCGGCTTTTTTTGTATATCATATCAAATAAAAAAAAACAGACTATCTTTATAATAAAATCGTATTTAAAAATTCCTTTTTAAATTAAATATTTAGAATCAATCATTTAACCGGTTTAAATTTAAGTTCCTAAATATCATTTTTAATTAAAAAAGATTAGCTCGATAAAGTTTGACAAACCTGCAAATAAAATAAGAGTATAAAAATATTTGCATTTTATTTTATTTTATGTAACTTTATTCCGAATTTTCAAGATATTTTTTCCCAAAATACAATAACTAAGGTCTCCGATATATTTAATGTTGCTTACGCATTCGTGCAAACTTTAGTAAACTATCTTGTTATAAATAAGTAACCGAGTAAAAAAATTTGTAAAGTACTTAACTTCAAAAAAATATATAAATAATATGAAATCGGCTGTAAATTTAATATTCCTCATAAGCACAATCTTGTTTTCAAACAATGCTTTTTCTCAACAAAAAAGCATGAACGAATTTTTATTGGAAGCCGTAAAAAGTAATGATTTCAAAAAAGTAAAAGAACTTGTCGAGAAAAAAGCAGACGTAAATTATTGCGATAACAATAAAGCTCCGATAATAATGTGGGCAGCTTACAAAAGTAATATTGCCACAGTAAAATATCTTATTTCGCAAAAAGCAGATATAAATAAAAAAGGTGTAATTTTTTTGAGCGTAGATGAACCTGCATATTACGGAAATTTATTAGCTATTGCCGTTGCCGAAAAAAAAAATGAATTATTAAAATATCTGATAGAAACTTGCAATATAGATATTGACGATATGGAATACGACTACGAAACAAAGCAAGAAAACGGCTGGACGGCTCTACACTGGGCTGCAAGTACCGGCAATAAAGAAGCTCTTAAATATCTCATAAACAAAGGAGCAAATATCAACAAACCGGACATAGAAAGTAACACTCCTCTTTTTCTTGCTTGCGAATATAAACGATATAATATTGTCGAAATATTAATAAATACTTGAGTTTCCTTAAAAATAGTTCAACAAGTAGTTCAAGTGCCTGTTTTTATGAATATTGTAGCATTTTACAAGTGGAACTTCATTTATTTAATGAGTATCCTCAAAATATTTAAGTATTTTTGCTATAACCCTTGTATTATAATGGATTGAATACAATTATTGATAAAATCTATAGTAAAATAAAGAAAAAACGACATGTCAAAATAAAAATTAAGGAAACTCAAGTAATAAATAAAGGTGTCGATATAAAATTTCGCAATAAAAATTACGCACCCCTGCACGTTGTTTGCCAAATGCCTAACTCGATAACATTAGTAAAAAAATTATTGGCAAAAGGAGCAGACGTTAACGCAAAAGACAGCAACGGTTACACCCCGTTATTTCATTCAATAAAAACAGGAAATGACAAAGTAAGTAAATTGTTGATTGAAAAAGGAGCAAAAATTTGTATAAAAAGCAGATATGGTTTTACGGTACTTCATCATTCCTGTATTTTCGGCGACATCGAAATAACCAAATTACTTATAGACAAAGGTGCTGACGTAAATGTTATCAGTATGAATAATTTAACTCCTCTGCATTTTGCTTGCGACAAAGCAAAAGACGAAAAAACAATTACACTTCTTATAAATAAAGGAGCAAAAGTAGAAGAATATCTGCCGGAGCTTATAAAATCGTGTAACCCAATAGCAATACGAACTTTACACAAACTCAAACCTGAACTTTTTCTCAAAGCCTATAACGGTAAATCTGTAAAAGAAATTGTTAAAGAAAACAGTAATCAAGCAGTTGTGGATTATGTAAACAGCTTATAATATATGCTCATTGAGTTTCAGTCCCTCTGTACAATTCCTGCAAATATCTATATTTTTACGACCTTTTAAAATCAAATTTCGGAAATCCATATATTTCCGGGAATTATTTATTTGTCTGAAAGTTTGTTTATTCAAATTTCCGAATTTATATTTTGCATCTTTATCGAAACAACAAGGAAGCACATCGCCGTCCCAAGTTATAACGGAAGAGTTCCAAAGTCGAGAACAATTATTTCTTAGTTTATTTTTAATTTCATAAGTACCGTCGGAAAGTTTTTTGTATCTTGAAAAGTTTTCGTTTGAAGGAATAAGTTCACTTCCATTTTTAAAATCATAAATTTGTATTGTTTTCAATTCAACCTTATCTGCACCTATCTTTTTTGCATACCTTTTAAGTTCCGGAATTTGATGTTCATTCAATCCTGTTACCAAAAATTGCAACACAACTATCGGAGTTTTACTTTTATTTTTTTTCTTTTGTAAAATAATATTTTCAATAGATTTCTTAACAATTTCAAGTTTCCCCCCTACTCTATATTGCTCATAAATTTCTTGCGTAATGCCGTCTAAAGAAATTATTAACTTATCCAAACCTGATTTTACCGTTTTTTTTGCATTTTTTTCATCAATAAAATGCCCGTTTGTCGAAGTTGTCGTATAGATATTTTTTTCGAGCGAAGCATAAGCAATTAATTCCATAAAATCAGGGTGTAAATACGGCTCTCCCTGAAAATATAAAATCAAATTCGATAAATACGGAGAAAATTCATCAATAATTTTCTTAAAGAAAAAAATATTTATCGAACCCGTCGGACGTGTAAATTTACGCTGTCCGGAAGGGCATTCAGGACAGCGTAAATTACAATTTGTAGTCGGCTCAATCGACAAACTTAAAGGAAAGGCATTGCGTTTTACTGTCCCGAAAAAACGAGACTTATAAAAATCTTTATAAACAAGAAGTATATTAAAGGCTTTACGAAAAGTCAATTTTTTAATGAAATTATTCATTATACAGTAGTTTCATTAAGGACTTCTACCTCATATCTTTGCAAAATCGTATTTTTAATGTATTGATAATATATTTGTTATGCAAACATGAATACGGAAGAACTTATATATGGGTACTTTTCAATTGAAATATACAGACAAAAATTTAAGTACAAAACTTCACGGTAACTCCGAAAAAACAGCTGAAATTGTTGCTAAATATTTACATTGTATGTAAATTTTAACTTTGGTAAAGTTAAAAGAACTTTGCCAAAGTTTTTTCAAATACATACAAATTTTCCTAACTGTTTTTTACTCCGATAACAGTCATGTCATCTCTTTGCTCTTCGTCCTGCATATAATCTTTCATTTCAGCTTGAAGTATTATTTTTTGTTTTTCGAGTGGCATGGCGTGCATTGCCGATAAGAATTTTTCAAAACGAGGAGTTCCGAAACGTGTTCTTTTCGGATTATTTTGGTCGATAAAACCGTCGGTTGTCATGTAAATAATGCTGTCTTTTTTCAACGTAAATTCTTTATTTGTAAATGGGACAGTACGTTTTTTGGGTTTCCCGCCGACCGAACGCCTGTCTCCTTTTACGGTTTCAAGTTTTTGTTTTTCGCTGTCGTATATAAAAAGCGGACGTTTTGCTCCGGTGAATATTACTCGCATTTCTCCGTTTGTAAGTTTTTCGATTCTGCACATCGAAATATCCATTCCGTCATTATTTTTTCCTTGGTCTTGTTTTAATGATTTTTTTACACCGGCATCAAGCATTGTCATTATCTGTGCAGTATCGTGTATTTTTTGTTCGTATATTACTTCATTTAAAATTCGACTTCCAATCATACTCATAAAAGCACCGGGAACACCGTGTCCGGTACAGTCTATCGCAGCCGTAATTACCGCTTCCTTGGTATCGGAACTTAAACTTTCTTTAGGAATTTCGGAATACCAATAAAAATCGCCGGAAACAACATCTTTCGGACTGAAAATAATAAAATAATCAAGTACTTTTTGCATATCGGTTTCCACCGGCAGTATTGCAGATTGTATTGAGCTTGCGTATTTTACACTTGCTCTTATATGCTCGTGTTGTTCTTCTATTTGTTCTTTTTGCTCTGTCAGTACCGTATTTTTTCTTGTAATTTCTTTATTGGCAAGCGATAAATTTTCTGCTTGCAAACGTATTTCTTCTTTTTGTTTATTCAAAGTTGTATTTTTTTCACCGAGTACTTTATTTGATTTTTTCTTATTTTTATAAAATATCAATAAAATAAAAGCAACAACCAATAAAAGTAATGCCAAGCCAACCGAAAGATATAATCTTTGGGCTTGCATTTTAAGTTCTTTTTCTTTTTGAATAATCTTTTTTTGAAACTCATCTCTTTGCTTACGCATAAGTTCAAGTTCCGGTGCAAGGTCTTTTATTTTTTCGCTAAGTTCGGCAACCAGTACGGTATCTCCTGCAAGCTCGGCTTGTTTAAGTTGTTCATCAAGATCTTCCATAAATAATTCGGTACTTTCGAGCCTGTTCTCAATAATTACCAAACTGTCTTTTTGAGTAAATTTTTCTTTACTAAGTAATTTTTTCAATTTTTCATTTTGGTCTTGCAATTTCCTCATATTTTTTTTGCTGACTCCTTCCATTTCATTAAGTTGATTTTCAAATACTTTTCTTTCAACTAAATTTTGCAGGCTATCAGTTTTACGAACATATTTTTTAGATTCGTCTTTATATTTGTTTTTTTCCTCCATAGCGCTTTGTATTATGGAATCTGCTTGGAGTCTTGCTTTTGCCAATAATTCTTTTGCTCTCAGAATAATATCTTCCGATTCGGAAGAAGAATAAGTATTTGAAGGTCGTTCGGAATAAGTTTTGCCGGTATTCAATAAATTACCGTTGCCGGGAGAAATTTTATATAAGGGAATTGCCGTATTACCGGAGCCGTTTCCTTTGGGCAATTTAACAACAAAAACATTAGAATTTCTTGATTTATTCTTGTATTTATCGGCAATTTGAGTATTTATCGAAATTTTTTTGCTTATCATTATCTATTATTACAATAATTAGTTGAATATAAACTT
>JAOZMN010000524.1 GCA_029934265.1 Bacteroidales bacterium | reverse complement strand
ATTATAAACGTCCGGGATATAAAAAAAGTGAATTTGAAAATCACCCGAATATTAATATTGTAGATGCTCCTTTAATGGAAATTTCATCTAATTTTATCCGCAAAGCCGTTAAGAATAAAAAAGATATACGTTTTTTTCTTCCGGAAAGTGTTTATAAATATATGAAGGAAATGCATTTTTACGAATAATGAGTTTAGTATAAAAAAGGTGTGGCTTTCATAACCTGCTTCTAAGGATTTGAAGTAACAACCTGTAATTAAGATAATTATTCTTGTTATTTTTCGTTAAATTAAACTTTTAGAGTCCGACTGTGACGAGGGTCTTATTTTTAGTTTGCATTGACATAGTTTTTTTGTATTTTTGCAAGACAGATACTATCTGTAAGTTGTAATCTGAATAATTTACCATGAATTTAAAAAATGTTTTTATTTCTGTTTTTATAAGCCTGTTACTTATAGGTATATCGTGTAAAACTGCAAAATTACGAGTAGAAGTACTTAAACCTGCATTAATAAATATTTCGCAAGAAATAAAAACCATTGCAATTATCAACCATAGTGCTCCAAAAAGTAAATGGTGGAATATAGTAGAGGGAGTACTTACAGGCGAAATGATAGAACAAGACAAAAAAGGAAAAGAACGAGCTTTATTTGCACTTTCGCAACGTATGGGGCAATCTTCTCGATTTAAAATTATAAATACCACAGAATATTTGGAAGCCTCAGGCTCAATTACCGGAAAAACATTTCCGATACCGTTGGAATGGGCAACAATCGAAAGAATTTGTAAAAAATATAATGCAGATGCAGTTCTATCTCTCGAACATTTTGATTCAGATTTTATAGTACTGAACAAAACCCGAATGGAAGATGTAGATGGCAAACAAATAACTGTACATATAGCAAGAGGTATCGCATCTGTAAATATTGGTTTCCGACTTTATTACCCGATAGAAAAATCAATAATAGACAGAGAAAGTTTTTCTTTTAACAGAACTTGGGAGGGCGAAGGAAATACGGTCGCTGATGCTGCTTTACATCTGATAGACAACGCACAAGCCGTATATAGAATAAGTGAAGATGCAGGAGCAATGTATGCCGAACGTATAACACCCCTATATTTTTGGGTAAACAGAACTTATTATAAAAAATCAAAACACAATACCGGCATAGAAGAGGGATATAGAAGTGCAACCGTAAACGACTGGAAACGAGCCGAACAAGCTTGGGTAAAAGCACTCGGTTCTACAGATATTAAAACTGCCGGAATGGCTGCGTATAATCTTGCAATAGCAGCGGAAGTTCAAGGACAATTAGAAAAAGCAAAAAACTTGGCTCAACAATCATACACAAATTACGGAAATAAAAAAGCAAAAGAATATGTATATATTTTAGAACGAAGAATTAATGACCAAAAACTATTAGAAGAACAACTTGGTAATTAATTATATAATAATTCAATAACTCAATTATAAATTCCCGAAATTTATTCGGCTAAAAATACAATATTATGGATTTCAACTTTACAGAAGAACAAGAAATGATAAGACAGGCGGCAAAAGACTTTGCACGCACGGAACTTTTACCCGGTGTTACCGAACGAGATGAAAAAGCAATAGCACCGACCGCTCAAATAAAAAAAATGCAAGAACTCGGTTTTATGAGCATGATGGTTTCCCCTGAAAACGGAGGCGAAGGAATGGACACATTATCTTATGTAATTGCTATCGAAGAACTTTCAAAAATTGACGCTTCGGCATCGGTAGTAATGTCAATACAAAACTCACTGGTAAACTGGGGATTGGAAAAATACGGAACAGAATATCAACTAAAAAAATATTTACGTCCTATGACAGAAGGCGGAGAAATAGGAGCGTTTGCTCTTTCAGAACCCGAAGCCGGCTCCGATGCCACAAAACAACGAACTACTGCTATAGATAAAGGGGATTATTATCTGCTTAACGGCACAAAAAATTGGATTTCAAATGCTTCGGAAGCTAATTTTTTCTTGGTAATAGCACAAACCGATGCAGAAAAAAAACACAGAGGAATCAATGCCTTTATCGTGGAAAAACAATGGGAAT
>JAOZMN010000523.1 GCA_029934265.1 Bacteroidales bacterium | reverse complement strand
TAATATTATTAAACTTTTACACATACGGCTTTGTTGCGTTAAAATAACTCAAAGAGTTTATTTTACAAATTGTTGAATAGTAGTCGCAAGTTGTGAACCCCTAAGGTTCTTTGCTACAATTATTCCGTTTCCGTCTATCAAAAAATTAGTGGGAATACCTCGCACTTTATAGACAGCAGCTCCGGCAGAAGACCAGCCGGTCAAATCGCTTACATGATTTTTCCATACTAAACCATCGGCTTTTATTGCTGATACCCAGCCACTTTGTGATTTATCCAAAGAAACGCTATATACAGTAAATCCTTTCCCGTTTTTGAATTGAGAATTTTTATATTTGTTATAATTTGAAACTACATTCGGATTTTCTCTTCTGCAAGGACCGCACCATGAAGCCCAGAAGTCTATCAAAACATATTTTCCTTTTAGCGATGATAATGATATATACTTGCCGGACGGCGATTTATAATTAAGTTCCGGAGCTTTATTGCCTATTTCCAAACCGACTTTTGCGTTTTTATCGTTGTTATTTGATTTTCCGGCTTTTGTTCCGTTCCATTTCCCTGCTTTGGGTTTTCCGATGTATCCCCATGCTCCGGTAAAACTTTTTTTATCGGAAGACATTTGGAATTTGAACCAGCCGCGTTTGCCGTCTGTTTGTTTCCACGTACCGGAAAGAATATTTAATCCGCCATCTTTTTTGGGCGTAGCGAGAATCGTCCCGCCTTTAAAATTATAACTTCCGGTTACTTTACCGTTGCTTTCGGTAAGTTTGGTAATAACGGAGGAGCTACCCCAGTTTGTATCCCATTCTCCTGCCCAAACTGTCTTGTCTCCTGCTCTGTGTCTTTGTGCATCAGCCTTGTTTGCTCCGGTTATTATTAATAGCAATACTAATACTGAAATTGTTAAATTTTTCATTTTTAAAAATATTTAAGTGTTAATTTAATTATGTGTAACTTATAAACTTTTATTTTGCAATTTTATTATATCGGTTTGCTTTTTATGTAAGAATAGTCAAGGATTCAATATGTTAAATTACTGATTATTAAAATATTAATATGTATTCAATTTACTTAATTAAGCAAAATCGTGACTTTATGGACATTATTCGTTTATTATTTTTCCTGTTTTATCTATATAAATCCAACTATCACTTTCCCAAGTAGTGTGTTCTTGGTCATTAATAGTTTTACATTTAACGGTAACTTGAGCTTTCTCGTTTTCAAACGGATATGCACCTTGATATTCGGGTTCGATTACTATTTTTCCGGTTATGGAGTCGGCATAACCTATTTTTTTATTTTTCATAATTCTGAAAAGTCCTTCGGAAGTATAATCAGGTCCGTTATCAAAAACAAAAAGGTCATAAATAATTTTTTTGTCTCTGTTTATTGCAATAAATCCTTTCTCTTGACTTAATACAAGTGCATAATTACGGAAAGTATCTGTGAGGCACATTAAATAATCATTTTCTCCGATAATTGTTTTACCTGCTTTATCGACATATTTACTTGCATCTTCAGTTGTAACCCTAAGCAAATAATCATCGGAGGATTTTTCGATAATTTCACTGTAAGATATTTCGGTTTTAACCGGGACGGTATCTTTTTTTATTTCTTCCGTAGATAAACTGCCTTTGTTGTCTGCATCTTTGTTGTTTTCGGTTTGCACGCATGAAGCAATAAAAATAGTTGCTGTTGCAAAAAGGATAATTACTTGTAATTTTTTCATTTTTAGTCGAAATTTTAGTTAATAATTATAAAACAGGAGAGCATTTTATATTTAAGCATTCGTAAAAAAGATGCTTAAATTTTTTATGAGTTCAGTCTAAAAAGTATATTTTTTCAAAATCAGACCCTTAGGGTTTTAAGTAACAGGCTGCAAGTCAGATATTTGAATTAGTTAAATTTTGTTAAATCAAACCATAAGGGTCTTCTTATACCAAACTCTTTTATATTTCACAAAAAAATACTAAATTCTTAAATTTGTTTTTAGCCTGCATAATTCATAAACTTTTGTTATGAAATGCTAAAAGGTGCGTCAGTATTGGCGACCGCAGGCTTTTTATATTTGAGAAATAGCGAGCTATT
>JAOZMN010000522.1 GCA_029934265.1 Bacteroidales bacterium | reverse complement strand
CCTGATAAATAACAGACGACTGCAAGACAAAGATAAATTGAACGAACTTCTGAGCAATTTAATCGAAAAACGAGACAAAGCCGGTAAAAATACAGATTTTGAAAATTTTAGAGATTTTAAATTTGCCGATATGAAACGCTTTGATTATACGGTAGAAGATTGTTATGAATTTCATAAAGCCATAAAAAATAAAGTCTGCCCTATAATCGACAAGTTGAACGAAACAAGAAAGCAAAAACTTTCGCTCGATACTCTGAAACCTTACGATATGGAAGTGGACAGCGATTTAAAAGCTCCTTTGAAACCGTTTGAAACTTCGGAAGAGCTTATAAATACAGCTATCGAAACTTTTACCAAAGTACGTCCCAAGTACGGCGAATTTCTGAAAATAATGAAAAACGGAAATTATCTTGATTTGGCTTCCCGAAAAGGTAAAGCTCCCGGAGGATATAATTATCCGCTTTACGAAAGTAATATTCCTTTTATTTTTATGAACGCAACCGGCAATTTGCGAGATGTTGAAACAATGATGCACGAAGGTGGTCATGCAATTCATTCTTTCCTTAGCAGTAATTTGGAACTTGTTGATTTTAAAGGATTACCTTCCGAAGTTGCAGAACTTGCTTCAATGTCAATGGAATTAATTTCGATGGAGCATTGGGAAACTTTTTTCAAAAATCCGGAAGAACTTAAAAGAGCAAAAAGAAGTCAGCTTGAAGGTGTTATAAAAGTTTTGCCGTGGATAGCAACCGTCGATAAATTTCAACATCTATTATACTTAAACCCAAAGCACAGCACCGAAGAACGCTACAAAATGTGGACCGATACAACCGATGATTTCATGAGTAAAGTTATTGATAATTCCGGTTATGAAGATTTCAGTAAAAATTCATGGCAAAGGCAATTACATATTTTTGAAGTACCTTTTTATTACATAGAATACGGAATTGCACAACTTGGTGCTATTGCAATTTGGAGAAATTACAAAAAAAATCCCGAAAAAGCTCTAAACGATTACGAAAATGCCCTGAAACTCGGATATTCAAAAACAATTCCGGAAATTTACAAAACCGCAGGTATCGAATTTAATTTTTCGCAAGAATATATAGGAGAACTTATGGAATTTGTTGAAAATGAACTTGATAAATTGAATTAAAAAGCAAAATCTTGGTAAAGTTATTTTAACTTTGTCAAGATTTTGCCGTATTTTACTTCAAATTTTCGTCCAAAAACTTACCGATAGCTTTGTATAAATCGAATTTATTTGCTTCATTTTTAAAACCGTGTCCTTCGTCTTCTTTCAGGATATATTCCACTTTAATTCCTGCTTTTTTGAGTGCCGCCACCATTTGGTCGGACTCCGATTTTTTGACACGAGGGTCGTTTGCTCCTTGTGCTATAAGCATAGGCGATTTTATTTTATCGACATGAAATAAAGGCGAAACCTCTCTTAACAAAAGACTGTCTTTTACAGGGTCGCCGGTCATTTCGTACATCATTGCACGGTAGCTTTCCCAGTAGCTCGGTATTGCATCGTAAAACGAAAATATATTTGAAACTCCGCAATAATCAATACCGCAAGCGTATAAATCCGGAGTGAAAGTCATGCCGGCAAGAGTTGCATATCCGCCGTAACTGCCACCGTAAATTGCAATTCTCGTTGAATCTGCAATTCCCTCACTTATAAGCCATTTTGCTCCGTCCGTTACATCGTTTTGCATATCTCTTCCCCATTGTTTGAATGCAATTTCCAAAAATTTCTTGCCAAAACCGACTGATCCTCTGAAATTCATCTGCAAAACAGCATAACCTTTGTTTGCAAAGTACTGAATTTCAGGCTTAAATTTCCAATAATCTCTCGACCAAGGACCGCCGTGAGGATTAATTATAACAGGCAAATTTTTTGCTTCTTTCCCCACCGGCAAAGTAAGATAACCGTGTATCGTAAGTCCGTCTCTACTTTTGTATTCCACCGGTTTCATTTCTGCAAGTTCTTCTTCTTTCAACCAAGGACAAACAGTATGGATTTCGTTTAATTTGTCAGTTTTTACATCGTAAATATAATAACGTCCTTGCAATCTGTCGCTTTTTGC
>JAOZMN010000521.1 GCA_029934265.1 Bacteroidales bacterium | reverse complement strand
TCTGATTGTGAAAAAATATACTTTTTAGACCGACCTCAAATATGAATTTAAGCCGGTTAGTCGGGGTTTCATTCCATGTGAAACCCTGATTAAAACTGAAAATAGATTTTTTTATCTTTTTATTTCTTCCATGTCAAGGTTCAAAATATTATCGTATGCTGATTTTGTTTTTTCAAAATTAAATTCTGAAATAAGCTTCTCCATTTTTTCGGAAATTAAATTATTGGCAAGATTACCGATACTTCCTATATGCGTATGATTCAGCTCTTTTTGGGGAATAAAAGTACCGTTTTCCACATCGCCGGCAGTTTTTTTATAAGCATCTCTGAATGGAGTTCCGTTCAAAACATCTTTATTTAAGTTTTCAACGGTGTACATGAATTTATAGTCATCGTTTTGAGCAATATTTTTATTTATTTTTACATTATTGTACATCAAACCTGCCGCTTTTATGCAGTCTTTGAGCGAATTAATTCCTGCAAAGAAAGATTCTTTTATTAATTGTAAATCTCTGAAATATCCGGAAGTAAGTTTATTTGTAATACTTCCTATTTCAGCCGGAATACTTTGTATTTTGTTGCACCTTGCTCTTATTAATTCAAAAACATCAGGATTTTTTTTGTGAGGCATTATGCTCGAACCTGTTGTAAGCTCATCGGGGAAAGAGAAAAAACCGAAATTTCCGCTCATGTACAAACAAGAATCGGAAGCCATTTTTGACAAGGTTCCGGCAATGGAAGACATCGCAAAAGATACGGTTTGCTCTGTTTTTCCTCTTGTCATTTGTGCATATACGGAGTTGTAATTAAGATTATCAAAGCCCAGCAAATCGGTTGTCATTTGCCTGTCCAAAGGAAATGAAGAGCCGTAGCCGGCACCCGAGCCAAGCGGATTTTGATTTGTAATTTTATAGGCGGCAAGTAATAATATCATGTCGTCTGTAAGACTTTCTGCATAAGCTCCGAACCACATTCCGAATGAAGAGGGCATTGCTACTTGGAGATGTGTGTATCCCGGAATTATTACATCTTTGTATTTGTTGCTTAGACTTATCAGTAAATCAAAAAATGATTTTGTCAATAAAACAATTTCTTGGATTTCATCACGGATAAACATTTTTAAATCAATCAGAACTTGGTCGTTTCTCGAACGTCCCGAATGAATTTTTTTACCGGTATCGCCAAGTCTTTCGGTAAGCATAAATTCAATTTGTGAGTGTACATCTTCTATTCCTGCCGAAATAGAAAAATTTCCTTCTGAAATTTCCCGATAAATTTTTATTAATTCTTTTTCAAGTATTGACAGTTCTTCTTTTTTCAATAAATCTATGGAAGTCTGCATTTTTATGTGTGCCAAACTGCCCAGTACATCATACGGAGCGAGAAGAATATCTAAATTATCATCTTCTCCTATCGTGAATTTTTCAATAAATTTATTAGTTTTTATTCCTTTATCCCAAAGTTTCATACTGTAAAATTAAGTTAAAAATTAAAATTGTAAATTGTTCATTGTAAATTGTTTAATGTTTTTTTATAGACCAATACATTAATCCGATTGCCAGAATGAGAGCCAATATTGCAAGGGCAAAAACTCCGGAGAAACCGATTATTTCATAAAAAACAACTCCTGCCAGAGGAGCAAAAATTCCTCTGAAACCTGTTAAAGCAAGATGTACAGCCTGATAGTCGGCAACATCATCATCTTTGCAAAAATATGCCGAACCTATAAACCAAAGCAGTGCCATCATGGCGGCAAAAAAACCGTAAGAAATATAGGAAAAAATAAGCATTAAATATATTTTTATTCCAAGAATTTTTATGTGATACGGAAAAAATTCTGTTAGTCCCATAAAAAACAGGAAAAACAGTAAAGCAAGAAAAGTATAAACGGCAAATTTTCGAGGGTCGATTTTTCCAAGCAGTTTCCCGAAAAACGGAAGTAGAATTATTGCAATAGTATTATATGAATTTTTATAAAATGCTATTCCTGAATAACTTAAATGTAAAACTTTATCAAAAAAAATAGTAATTACCGCCACGGTTACCATCCATGCAAAACCGTAAAGCATAAAACCGATTTCAAAATCACGATACG
>JAOZMN010000520.1 GCA_029934265.1 Bacteroidales bacterium | reverse complement strand
AAAACTTTCAACAGTTTTTTTAAATTCAGAAACTTTTGAATTAGAATTTTTCATTTTATTACGAAGATATGCAAGTTTTTTCTTGTTTTCGAGCATTAAATCATAAATAGAATTAATATCTTCATTTATTCTGTCTTTTTCCGCAACATCAAGCTCTACATCGCCACCGGTACTTGCCGAAATTATTTTTTCTTTTTCTTTAATAATATCAATATTCGACCTGATTTCATTAAAAGCCTTCATATATTCTTCTATGGTTTCTGTATCGGCTCCGCTCACTTGTTTCATACTGTCAATTTGTGCTTGAAGTTTTTGCTCGGCTTCATCGTTTGTACACGAAGCAAAAAAGAAAGGCACAATTAAAAAAATTAAAAAATACTTTTTCATGATAATAAAAATTTATATTAATACAATAATGTAAACTATACTTTGCAAAAATAGTTATTTTTTTCTATTCAAAAAATAAAAATACAAAACCTACAATTAAACCTATCGTTAAATTAACAATTTTAGCCTTGATAAAACTCTTTTGAGACTCCGCAAGTAAGGGTATTGAACCATGTCCGTCCTGAACAATGGAATTTGCCAACAAAATACTCATCGGGATAATTCCTGCGGCATACATACTTATAAATATAATATGAGGACCTGATTCCGGAATAATACCGATTAAAACGGCAAGGAACAAAACCCAATAAATATTGGAAGAAATCCAAGTTTCTATATCCAAATAATAATTTATTAAATACAGCAAAGAAAATGCTCCAAGTGTCCACAAAAACAATTTAGGTAAATGCTTTTTTATTACGTGCCCCCAAAGATGCTCACTTAAAAAATGTTCGTTCGCTAATAGTATAATAATAAAACCGATAAATATTATAACAAAAAAAGTAATTGTTTCCCAACTTGTTTCTTCGGAATGCGACTCATCATGTTCGTGTTTTTCAGTATTATGAATATCTTGTACCTGCTCATGTTTGTGTATATTTTCAAAATTATTTTTTGGAAAATGACTATGCCCGAGTTGTCCGAAATAAAGCAGTATAAGTACCGGAAGTACAGCTAAAATCAGTCCTCCTCGTTGCAAACTTATATTTTTTAATTGTTTAAAAATTGCTTTTGGGTTGAAATTCAGACATTTATCATCGTACGAATGTATTTCGATATGTCCGGGATTTATTTGAGGCGTGGTTCTTTTCTTTATGAAAACATAAGTCAAAAAACCGGATATAATACCTACAATCAATAATATAGACGTAATTTTAAGCATATCGCCCGGTATCATGGACATCATAATAAATGCCTCATCACCGGAGGTTGCAATAAAAGCGGTAATTAGTGCCGCAAAACCAACTGTCCCATGCGTATAAAGCGAAACGACCGCATAAGTTCCCATGCAACCGGGAATTATTCCGAGTATTGCCGATAAAATAATCTGTCCAAAAGGCTTTTTTTTAAGAACATTGCTAAACCGACCTTTACTCATAATAGTTAAAACTTCGATAAATATCATCATCGAAAGTACAAAAAAACTAATGGTAATGCTTTGTTTAAAAATTTCTAAAACTGCCATTTTATACAATTCATTTCAATTAAAAAAGGCGACATAAATGTCGCCCTTAACAAACTAACCTAAAACTTACTATGAAACTAATCTCTAAAAAATCATTCTTAATTAAAAATTATTCTGCAAATATAACATTTTTTTACATAAATTTAGTATGTGAAAATTGTTAATAATACTTAAAACACCTTTTTTATTAAATACAAGAAGTATATTTGCATAAATTTAATGAAAAATCCATTTTTTATCAACAACTTAATTTTTATTAAAATTATTAATAAAACTTTATCAATATGGATATTTTCCGTATTTCAAACAGATAAAATACCTTAATTTTTTATGAGCAAAAAATATATTCGTCTTCTTGCCGGCGTTATGACTATTACCATGATTTGGCTCATGATAATACAAATCGAATGGATTAAAAATGCTAAAATTGTCCAAGAACAACAATTTACACAAAACGTAAATAAATCTTTGTATAAAATAGTCAATAATATTGAAGTAGTTTAATTTAGTAAAGTGTTAAATCGTTTTA
>JAOZMN010000125.1 GCA_029934265.1 Bacteroidales bacterium | reverse complement strand
AATTAAAGATAATAATATTTCAGGCTTGTCGGTTTATGCCTATTACTCTATTGCGGAAAAAATTAAAGTTCTCGGCAGGATTGACTACGGCTGTTTTTCTTCGGATATTAAAACCGGGAAATATTACATATTCGGATTTGAATACGAGCCGGAAAATAAATTCACAATATCTCTTAATTACAGATATTTATATCCTGAAAAAGCACAACAAATATATGCTAATTTCGGAATAAAATTTTAATTTATATGATAAGTGATTGTATATTTTTAATTTTATTTTTACAGGATTGAGAATAAATATTGAGTTCGGAATAAAAAAGAAGATGAGTTTTGTTAATTAACAAAACTCATCTTTTTTTATTTAATATGCTTATACCGGATTACTTATCGAGTATTTTTGCTTCCACCCTTCTGTTAAGTTGTCGCCCTTCTTTTGTGGTATTGTCGGCTCTCGGCTCTGACTCTCCATATCCTTTTGCAACTATCATTTCAGTTTTAACACCTTGACTAACAATATAATCCACTACTGATTGCGAGCGTCTTTGCGAAAGTTTTTGGTTACTGCTTTCCGAACCTTGACTGTCGGTATGTCCGGAAATTTCAACTTTTAAGCGTGGATATTGATTCATAATATCTACTAAGCGGTCAAGTTCTGTCATTGATTCGGGTCTTAAAGTTGCTTTCCCCGTATCGAAGAATACGTTGTTAAGTACAATTTTAGCACCAATTCCCATCGGTTGCAGTTGAATATCCTTTCGGATTACTTCATGAATTGAAGTATCTGCAATTACAAAATTTTCGGAATGAAAAAAGTAATCCGGAGCACCGGCGGTAAGAGCATAATCTTTACCCGGCGGAAGTGGTACGGTATATGCTCCTGTTGCTGCATAAGAAGTTACCGTATTAACTATTTCTCCGGTTTCGTTATCGGTAAGTTCTACGGTCGCCTCTATCGGCTCGCCCGTAAATGCGTCCGTAACAATACCTTTTACTAATGAAAGTTGTATAATTTTTATATTTACCGGTTTTTCAATTTCGGATTCCGAAACAGGAGCTTTAATGCAGGCGATTAAATCATCTTCACCCGAATGAGAAAGTGGGCGTTCTTTTCCCAAAAATACTACTTGATAAATATCTACATCGCCGTATCCTTCGGGACGTGTTGCGGAATAATATCCGTATTTTTCGTCCGGAGTAAGCATGAAAAATATATCATTATCCGGAGTATTTATGGGGTATCCTATATTTTCGGGTTCTGTCCAAGTACCGTCGTTGTTATAAAAAGTTCTGAAAACATCGTAACCTCCCATTGTATTATGTCCTCTCGAACTGAAATACAGCACTTTACCGTTATTACTTATTTCAACCGTTTCTTCATCATAAGGAGAGTTCACCACTTCGCTTAAATTTTCGGCTTTTTTCCATTTGCTGCCGTCTTCCGTTCTGTGAGCCACCCATATATCTTGTCCGCCTTGTCCGCCCGGTCTGTCGCTTACAAAATATAAAGTCATGGAATCTCTTGTCAGCGATACGGAACTTTCACGATATTTTCTTTTATTTATTCGTTTCATTTTGGTAAACGCTTTCCAATCACCGTCTCTGTATTGCGAATTAAATAAATCTCCATTTTTTTTCTTTCCTCTGTAAACGCAAATTTCTCTTCCTTCCGGCGAAATATCTACCGAAGCATCATTTTTTCTTGTATTCAGCGGGTATCCGTATTGTTCGGCATTATTCCAATGTCCGTCCATATATCGTGAACGATAAATATCTTCGTAATACAAATTATTTTCCGGATTTTTTCTGCCACCTGTCGTATTTTCTCTTCGAGAAGTAAAATACAAAACGGAATCACTTAAATAAAATACGGGACTGTATTCTTTTTGAAATGTGTTTACTCCTTCTCCAAGATTGTCGATAAAGCATCTCACAGGGTGTTTCATCAGTTCGATACCGCTTTCGCATTCTTTTATGCGTTTTTCTATACTTGCCGTTTTTTGCTTTAATTGATACGGAGATAAACTTTCTTGATATTCTTCAAGGTCATTTATTGCTTTTTTAAATTTATGATTATATTGTAATGCACAGGCTTTCAAATAAAGCACGTCCGGAGCAATGTTTTCATCAAGGATATAGCAGGCTTCTATGTATTCATAAGCTTTCCACCTTTCTGAAGTTTTTAGATAACAAACTGCAATTTGATAATTCAAAGCAGCATCTTCTTCATTGTATTCCAATGCTTTAAGATAATGTTCTTTTGCTCTTTGATAATCGCCTTCCTTATCTCTTCGGAATAAAATATTTCCCTTTATGACGTGTATGGCAGCTTCTTTGAAAGCTTCTTCTTCTCCGACTATTTTAAAATTTTTCAATTTAACTCTTACCAAGTCTTGTGCCTGTAATTTTTCGACAGAAAAGCTCGAAAAAATTATCAATATCAATAATAAATGTTTAATTTTCATTGGAAATATCATTAATTTTAAGATTTTTATATTTTATTCACACCCTTCCGAATACAATTCCGGATTTTCGATACCGAGTTCTACTGCTTTTTTCCAGTCCGCACACGAGCCTTTGAAATCACGCAACATTTCTTTTACATATCCTCTATTGGCATAAGCCGAAGCAAATTCATTATTAATTTCTATTGCTTTATTAAATGCTTCTTGGGCTTTATCATATTCTTTTAATTTTATATATGCAGTTCCAAGATTATTATATGCGATATAATATGTATTTTTAAAATTTATTGCCTTATTAAAATCTTCAACAGCCCCTTTATAATCCTTCAAATCAAATTTCGCCAAACCTCTGTTATTATATGCAAAATAATATTCTCCGTCCACGATAAGAGCACTTGTAAAAGCATCTATTGCTTCTTTATTTTTACCAAGTTCACGTCTGACGGATCCAAGACTGTTATATGTAAAAGCCATTTTTACATTAAGTTTTACCGCTTTTTCATAATCTTTTTCGGCGGCGGCAAGCAATTCTTTTTTACGCTTTGCACTTGCACGGTCGTTGTATGCGTAGGCATAATTATTGTCTTTTCGTATTGCCTCATCGAAATCCGATATTGATTCATCGTATTTTTCCAACTGGTATTTTGCAACACCTCTGTAATAATACACGTTTGCCTTGCTGTATCCTTGTGCTATCGCCGACGATAAATCATCAACAGCTCCTTGATAATCTTCGGTTCTTACTTTGGCAAAGCCCCTTGCAAAATATGCTTTTGACAAAGTAGGGTCTAATTTTACCACTTCGGAATAATCCTCAACGGCACCTTCAAAATCAAGCAAATCACTTTTGGCAATTCCTCTGTTGTAGTATGCCTTTGCAAATGTCGGTCTGATTTTTATTGCTTTTGAAAATTCATCTATTGCCATAGGAAAGTCTTGTGCAAGATATTTTCGGACTCCTCTGTTGTAAGCAAGTTCTGCATCTTGGTCGGCGGCTACAACTCTTGTTATCGAAGTATCCGGCTGTCCTATTGCCTGATAAGAAAGCAACATAATAAAAATAATATAAATAAATTGTTTCATGTGTATAAATTATGAAGTTGTGAGTTTTTTAAGTTTTTCTTACTTTAACTTTCAGTCTATAATATTTTTTTCAAACATAAGGTCTCTGACCTTTTTAATATTGAGTTCAGTCTAAAAAGTATATTTTTTCAAAATCAGACCCTTATGGTTTTAAGTAATAAGCTGTAATTCAGGTGTTTGGGTTTGTCAATTTTTGTTAAATCAAACCCTAAGGGTCTTTTTATACCGAACTCAATATTGCTTACGCACTCGTGTAAAATTCTTTTAATTAGAAAGTTATCAATAAGTAAATGTCAATATACTTTTGTAATATACCTTATATATAAGTTTGCCAACTGCAAATTTATAAATATTAATTTTTTAAACCAATTTTAAATTAGAAAAATACTTTTTTAAACCAATTCCCGATTTTTCCCCAAAATCCTGTATTTTTTAATTTTTCTTCCGATTTATCAATATTTTCCTGTTTGATATTTTTATCCGGTTCTTTAATTTCGGGAATTTTTTCTTGTTCTTTTTTTAATTTTTCGAGTTCTTCCGGTGTTACGTTAGTAAATTGAAGTTTTGCTTCTTTATAGTCGATATTTATAATTTTATCTTTTGCAATTTCGCCTTTTAAAATCCTTTCCGATAGTTCGTTAATAATATATCTTTGAATACTTCGTTTAATTGGTCTGGCTCCGTATTGCGGGTTATAACTCACGCTTGCAATTCGTGAAATTGCTATTGGCATTATGTTTATGTCGATTTGTCGTTTTTTAAGTTTCTTTTTCAGACTGTTTAATTGTAAAACTACGATTTTTTGTATGCTTTTCAGCGAAAGTGGCGAAAACATTATAATTTCATCAATTCTGTTCAAAAATTCGGGACTCATTTTTTCTTTCAGAACTTTTGAAACATCTTCTTTTGATTTTTTTATGACTTCAAGATAATTATTTTTATTCAGTTTACTGAAATTTTCATTAATTTTATCCGAACCGGCGTTTGAAGTCATTATTACTATTGTATTTTTGAAATTCACCACACGCCCTTTGCCGTCCGTAAGATGCCCGTCATCAAGTACTTGCAGGAATGTATTAAAAATATCCTTGTGAGCTTTTTCGATTTCGTCCAGCAAAACAACTGAGTAAGGATTTCGGCGTACTTGCTCGGTAAGTTGTCCGCCTTCGTCGTGTCCTACATATCCGGGCGGCGAACCGATAAGCCGTGAAACGGTATGTTTTTCCTGAAACTCGGACATATCAACTCTTACGATTGCTTTTTCATCATCAAATAAAAATTCAGCAAGAGCTTTTGCAAGTTCGGTTTTTCCGACACCGGTAGTTCCCAAAAATATGAACGAACCTATCGGTTTCCCTGCATCATGCAAACCGGCACGACTCCTGCGAACAGCTTCCGAAACGGCACGAACCGCATTATTTTGTCCGATAAGACGTTTGCCGAGTTCGGCTTCCAAATTGATGAGTTTTTCTGTTTCACTTTTACTCATCTTACTTACCGGAACACCGGTAATTTCGGATATTACTTCGGCTATTAAATCCTTGTCCACAAATTCTTTAGTGAAAGAAATTTCGGAATTTTTATCGCTTAATTCTTTGTTTAACTTATCTAATTTTGCTTGTGCTTCTTTGATGTCTTTATGTCCAATTTTTGCGGAAAGTTCAAAATTACCCTCTTCTTTGGCTTCTTTTTCTTCTTCTTTGAGTTCGGAAATTTGTTTTCGGGTTTCGATAATTTCTTTAAGCAAACTTTTTTCCGATTCCCAAATTGCTCTGTAATTGGTGTTTTTGTCGGAAAGTTCTGCAATTTTATCTGAAATTTCGGTTACGGCTTTTTGATTATTTTCCTTTTTTAAAATTTCTTTTTCAATTTTCAGACGATTTATTTTTCTTTCGAGTTCGTCTATTTCGTCCGGCAAGGAATTTAATTCCAAACGAAGTTTAGCGGCGGCTTCATCTATTAAATCTATTGCCTTGTCCGGCAAAAAACTTTCCGGTAAATAGCGTATTGAAAGCTCAACGGCGGCAATCAAAGCCTCATCGTTTATTTTTACTTTATGAAAATCAAGATATTTTTCTTTAATTCCTCTTAAAATAGAAATCGTATCTTCGGCTGTCGGCTCTTCAATAATCACTTTTTGAAATCGGCGAACAAGTGCTTTATCTTTTTCGATATATTTTTGATATTCGGAAACTGTGGTTGCACCGATAGCTCTCAACTCGCCTCTTGCAAGTGCGGGTTTGAGGATATTTGCGGCATCCATAGCACCTCCGGAACGCCCTGCTCCTACCAAAAGATGAATTTCATCAATAAATAAAATTATTTCGCCGGCGGATTCTTTTACTTCTTTTACGATATTTTTAAGACGATTTTCAAATTCGCCCTGCTTGCTTGCTCCGGCAATTACCGAACTCAAATCGAGAGCAAAAATAATATTGTCTTTAAGATTTTCCGGCACGTCGCCGGCTACAATTCTTTGTGCAAGTCCTTCTACAACAGCCGTTTTACCGACACCGGGCTCTCCTATTATTATAGGATTGTTTTTTCGCCGTCGGGAAATTATTTGCATAACTCTGCGAATTTCATCAATCCTGCCGATAACAGGGTCTAACTCATTTTTGATGATTTTTTGATTAAGATTAACGGCATATTTGGCAAGTGTTTGATATTTTTCGGTTACGGTTTCTTTCTGAGGGACATTTTTTCGCAATTCTTTTATTGCTTTTTCGATTTTTTCTTTATCGACACCTTTTTCAAGCATTAATTGTGCCGTAGAATCGCCGGTAATAAGGATTGCGGTAAGTATGTGTTCTATGGAAATATATTCGTCTTTTAAATCTTTTGCGATTTGCTTTGCGGTGTTCAAAGATTTTTCGACATTATCGGAAACTTTTAATTTTTTGCCTTCCGGAAGTTCCGGAAATTTTTTGATTATTTCAACAAGTTTTTTTTCAAGTTGTTCTATATCAACACCTATTGTTTTTAATATAAAAGGTGTTACGTTTTTGTCGGTTTGCAATATTCCTTTCAAAACATGAGCATTTTCTATGCTTTTTTGTTTGAAATTTTTAGCAATATCGGCTCCGGCTTTTAAGGCTTTTTGTGTTGTTTTGGTAAAATCGTTATAATTCATAGGACAGGTATTAAAAAGTATTTCCTCACAAGCAGACCATAAGGGTTTGAAGTAAAAAGCTGTAACTAAAACATTTAGTTTTTTTAGTTTTTGTTAAATTAAACCCTTAGGGTCTTTTAATCAAAAACTCATCATTTATTTTCATCAATAAATTTTACGATTACCGATACGAATTTATCCGGTTCATTGTCCATTGGTGAGTGTCCGCTATGCTCGAAATATACAATTTCTTTATTTACGGAAGAAATTTTATTCATTGCATCTTCTCCAAGTTGTGCAGGGACAACAAAATCGTATTTTCCCCAAAGAAATAAACAAGGTTTTTCTATTTTGTAAAGTTGATTCGTCAAAGATGCGTTTTCAACTTCGTCATTAAGGTAATTATTTGTATAAATCCCTGTAATACTTGAAGTTATACTGTTTATAGGAGAAAAAAGCCCTTTGGTAAGCGAAGGTGATTGTCCTTCATTCAGAAAACCATCGTCAAGTAAAGTTTGTTCGACTTCAAAACCGTAAGAGTTAATTTCTCCGCCTTGGTCTGTGGTAATATTATTTGTGTCGATATTTTCAGCCCAATTATTAATTTCAGTCCATTTTTCCGTTGAATTTCCAAGCGATAATTGTTCTTGCGAAATTGTACGAAACATTTTTACGGCTTCAATATTAAGTTTGGGAATATCATGTGCTCCGTCCGATTCAATCCAACCTTTTACGTGTTTTTGATTATCGCCGGTTATCATAAATGAAGTCCCAAGCATTCCGCCCCAGCTGTGTCCGAGAAGAAATAATTTTATATTATCGCCATATTTATTTTTCAGTACAAGAATAAGTTTAAGTAAATCGTCTGTCAGATGTGATATTGTTAAATCTTCTTTTGTATATCTGCCTTGCGACATTCCTTGTCCTCGCTGGTCCCAGTAAACTACTGCATATTTTTTTTCGAGTTCTGCGGCATATTTTCCGAAACGATATTCCAACCCGTTGCCTCCCGGACCGCCGTGCAGAACTACTATAAATATATCATCGGAAGCATTACCGTAAATGTGTGCAGGCATATCTGCTCCGTTATTCCTGATATTTATCGTATCGGAAAGATTAGAAATATCTTGCTTGTTGCACGAAAATAATATTATTGAAAATATTAATATTAAAGACAAGCCGGATTTTATGTTTTTAAAATTCATGGATTAGAGTTAAATATTATTACCAACTTTGGCAAAGTTCTAAATTAAGCAGGTTAAAATCTTACTCCGTATTCAAAATTCAGTAAAGGAAGTATTTGTTTTGCGTTATATCCGAAAAGATACATGGAATTTATACTGAAATAATACTCTTTCGGAAATGATTTTTTCAGT